>NZ_JAAHGT010000350.1 GCF_010672385.1 Okeania sp. SIO2F4 | reverse complement strand
GCAACAAATGCTGATACAATTTGGTTAAGAATTAGAGAGCAATTAAATCAAGTTACTCCCCAATTACCTGCTGGTACAAGTAAACCACGATTAGAAGAACTTGAAGTTAAAGCTTATGCCATGATTACTGCTTTAACTTGGGAACAAGATACTGAACCTAATTATGCAATTCTTACCCGTTTATCTGAATTATTGAAAGATGAATTATTGGCATTACCAGGAACAGAAAAAGTTGCAGAAATTGGTAATCCTCAAGAAGAAATAGTAGTAGAAATTGATGCTGCTCAGTTAGCTAGTATTGGTCTCACACCCCAACAATTATCTACACAAATTCAACAGAGTGATGCTAAGGTTTCTTCCGGTCTATTTCGCGGTCAAAATAATGATTTACTTCTAGAAGTTGATTCAGATTTAGATTCCCTGGAGCGGATTAAAAATATTCCAATTAGCTTTAGTAATCAAGGGCAGTTTACTCGACTTGGAGACATCGCTGAAGTCAGAAAAACAATTGCTGAACCACCCAGTGAACTTGCATTAATTAATGGTCGTCCTGCTTCTACTTTAGCTGCATTTGTAGAATCAGATTATCAAATAGACTCATGGGCAAGATCGGCAGAAGCAGTAATAGAAAAATTCCGTCAAGAACTTGGTCAAGGTCTGAAACTTGAGATTATTTTTAATCAAAGTAATTATATTGAAACTCGTTTGAAAAGTTTGATTTTGAATCTATTAATAAGTGGGATACTGGTATTTGGGATTACAGTATTTTTGATGGGTTGGAAGTCTGCAATTGTTGTTGGTTTGGCATTACCTTTGTCAAGTTGTATGGTTTTAGGAATGATGAAGTTTCTGAATGTTCAACTAAATCAAATGTCAATAACTGGATTGATTGTAGCTTTGGGATTATTGATTGATACAGCAATTATTGTTGTTGATGAAGTTACTAAAAATATAGTTTCAGGATTAAAAGCTGAAACTGCTATTAATAAAGCAATTAATCATTTATTTTTGCCATTAACAGCATCAACTTTAACTACAGTTCTAGCATTTTTACCAATTGTTTTAATGCCTGGTACTGGTGGAGAATTTGTTGGTGGCATTGGTCTTAGTGTGATTTTTGCTGTTATTTCCTCTTTATTATTTTCTCTAACCATAGGTTCTGGTTTAGCAGGTAAACTATACAATAGATATGATCATTATTCCCATAATTATCAACAAAAATGGTGGCAAACAGGTTTTACGAATTCTTATTTAAAGGAAATTTACCAAATCACTCTAAGAAGTATATTTAGCACTCCCTGGTTAGGAATATTATTAGGTTTAACTTTACCGATAATTGGTTTAATTCAAGTCGGCAACCTACCAAAACAATTCTTTCCTCCAGTAGATAGAGACCAACTACAAATAGAATTAGAATTACCTGCTTTAAACTCTATTGAAAAAACAAAAAATACGGCTATAGAAGTCAGAAAGTTAATGTTGAAAAATCCAGAAATAGAAGAATTACAATGGTTTTTAGGACGTAGTTCCCCTCGGTATTTCTACAACATAACATCAGGTAGACAAGCTGCAAATTATGCTCAAGGATTTTTACAGTTAAATTCAATTGCTAAGTCAGAATTAGTTAATAAACTACAAGCAGAAGTTGATACTGCATTTCCTGAAACTCAAATTTTGATTAGAAAATTAGAACAAGGACCTCCCTTTGATGCACCAGTAGCAATGAGAATTTATGGTCCTAATTTAAAGCGTCTACAAGAATTAGGAGAACAAGCAAGAAGTCTGTTAGTTCAAGTTCCGAAAGTAACTCATACCCGCGACACTTTAAGCGAAATTCGACCCCAACTACAACTACAAGTAAAAGAAGAAGAAATTCGTTTAGCAGGATTAGATCGTGCCTCCCTTTCCCAACAATTAGAAACCTCATTAGAGGGAAATTTAGGAGGTTCAATAATTGAAGATACTGAAGAATTACCAGTGCGAGTCCGAGTGTCGAACGCTCAACGGGGAGACGTTAGCAAAATTACATCTCTAGACTTACAACCTACTAACTCCAGTCTAAATCAAAACCGATTTAGTGCAACTGATACAATACCTCTATCAGCTTTAGCAAAACTAGAATTACAGCCAGAATTTTCTGTTATTAGAAGACGTAATGGTAGACGAGTAAACTTAATTCAAGGTTTTATTGCTGCTGGGATTTTACCTTCCGAAGTTTTGCAGGGGTGGCAACAACGGTTAAATGATTCCAACTTTGAGTTACCATCCGGGTATTGGTTGGAAATTGCTGGAGAGTCGGAACAACAAGGCAATTCTGAAGCAAATTTGTTTTCTACACTGCCTCTTGTATTTTTGTTAGCAGCTTCAATTTTAGTTTTATCCTTGAATTCCTTCCGAGCAACTGCCATTATTGGTGGAGTCGCCATTTGTGCTATTGGTTTAGGATTTTTCAGTTTATGGTTATTTGGTTATCCCTTCGGTTTTATGAGTCTCATCGGTACATTTGGTTTGGTGGGAGTTGCCATTAACGACTCAGTAGTAGTTTTAGCAGCCATATTGGAAGACCCCGAAGCATCCACAGGCAACCGTCGAGCTATGCGTCAAGTCGTTATGGGTTCCACTCGTCATGTAGTTGCCACAACCTTAACTACGATGATCGGGTTTGTTCCTTTGTTGGTACAAGGTGGTAGCTTTTGGCCCCCTTTAGCAGTAGCGATCGCTGGTGGTGTTGGTGGTTCGACTCTTGTTGCGCTTTATTTAGTTCCCTGTTGTTATTTATTAATGGCGAATTTTGGGAGAAGAAATAATTGATGATTGATAATTAGATGTAGGTTGGGTTTCCGCTTCCTCAACTCAACCTACATCTAATACATATTGGTGTTTTTCTAATGGCAAAGTACGCCATTTATTGAGTAATATTTGTTCGTTTGGATTCTATATAACTCAATCTGTCAAGACGAAATAAAAAGTCATGATTTATATCAAGGCATTTTTCATAAGTTTTCTTTAGGACAATCAAAACAGTTCTTTTTTCTTACTCTATCGAGTGTATATTGATATCGAAGATTTCTGTTAAGTAACTGGTAACATTTATCTGAAGTAAAACCTAGCTCTTCTGTCAAAAAGCAAGCTTGCAAAATGAAAGAAAGTAATTCTGTCAAGCAATACAAATATTTTCCTTTAGCTGCCTTTTCCTTTAAGGATTCCCTGTAGTGAGTTAAATAGTTTCTGGTGTGTACAACTTTAGTAAGAAATGAATCTTTGTCCTGAATTAATTCGTTAGTTACATCTAGAATTAATTCAAATTTAAGTAAAGCTTCCAATCTGTCTCGCAAATAAGGATCCTTTTTTTTATTTTTTTTAATTAGACAACAATGATAAGATTCTTCTCTTTCTTGTAAAGAATAATTTTTTTCTTCATTTGTTTCTATTCGACGACGATGATAAGATTCTACAACCTGAACAAGATTGAGAAATTTATTGTTTAAATACATATCTGGTTTGTACCAGATACTGAAGAATAAATTAAAAATACTAGCTAATTTTTCCCAAGAATCAAACCATCTTTCCAGAGTCGAGGGAAGGTTATCAATGTCAGATATAGAGAATATAATTTCATGTTTATAAAGTAATCTGCCTTGTTCTTTTCTGTCAGGATAGTAGGTATTATAAATAGCTTCTATAGGAAATTGTTCTTTCTTGTAATGAGTATTTTCTATATCTACATTTACATCAACGTCATAGGAATCAACTTCTAATTTAGTAATGGAGTTTGCTCTATCAGTTGCAAAAGTTAGAAAGTTATTGAGAGGATGTATGAATTTAGAGTGAAAATCTTTAAGTGAAAGTTTTTCATTCTTTGGTTGAATGATGAATGATGCAAATTGCTTAAAGTCAATATTTACAAAAGACTTGTTGGAGTAACTATAATCAAGAGAAAATTTTCCATCTTTTGTAGTTCCTTCAATCGTTTCAGGACAAGTATATATAAATCTTAATTCTTCTTCTTTATCCTGATATGGTAATTTAGGTTCTTCTCTAATACGAGGTAAGTCAGCCCAGTCAGATAAATAACTATACTGTACCTTAGCTTTATGAAAGAATATTTTGTCTGGGTTGCTAGTAAAATGTCTGCCAATCAAAGCAAGGTCTGAGATATATTCTTGACTTGAAAAACCTGATGAACTTATTGTTGAAAAACAATTCAGACTACGACACAAAGTAATAATCTTTCTATCTGCAAATCCTAAAATAATTGGAATCAAATGTTCCAATTCTCCAGTAAATGAACCCTTTAGTCGCAGTTTAATTCCCTCATCATTTGTAAATGTCAGAGTACCATGTATTTTTTTCTCTGGCTTTCCAGCTATTTTTTCATCTTCCTTTAAGGGCAACCACCAATATCCTGAATATTCTATATTTTCCATTTTTAAACCTCTAATAATTAAGTATTACTAAGACTCAACTTTTTAACACTATCCCCTAATTTTTTAATTTCGCGCATAGCTTAAATAATAACATTAATTTTCGACACTGGTTGCGCTCTATTTGGTTCCTTGTTATTATTTACTTCTGGCTAATTTTGGGAAAAGTAGTAAGGAGTAGAGTCGGAAGTGTAGGAAATGTGGGAAGGGTGGGAAGTTTGTGGAAGTAGCGGGAGCAAGATGCTCCCACTTTTCCCTAGATTCCTAACTACCATCAAAATATTACAAATAAAATAGGATTGCTATATCTATTTTCTCTCTCCTTTTGTCTGGTATCTATTTCATGATTTTATGTCTTTAATAAATTCTAAAAATTGCTTTGGAGTTAAAATGGGGATTCCTCGAAAGGGATCCAATTCTAATTTCTGCAAAATTATTAAACAAGAAACCGGGTTGATTACCCTGATTATTTTTTTTTCAAATTAAGACATTAATCAACCCGGTTTCTGCGCAAATCTTATAACTGTTATAATAGTCAATTACTACATATTTGTAAATCTTAAAAGAGGTGATTATGGTTGTAGAATTACAAAAACGACTGTTTAATGTCAAAGAATATCATCAAATGGCGAAAGTAGGTATGCTCAAAGAGGATGAACGAGTATAATTAATAGCAGGAGAAATTGTTAAAATGGCATCTATTGGTATTCCTCATGCTAGTTGTGTGAGACGTTTAGATGGAATTTTTAATAAACTATTATCTGGAAAAGCGATATTTGATACTCAGAATCCTATAGACTTAAATGATGAAAGTGAACCACAACCAGATTTAGTTTTGCTGCGATGGCGTGAGGATTATTATGCTGTAAAACATCCACAACCAGAAGATATATTTTTATTAATAGAGGTAGTAGATTCAACTATTAAATATGATTGGGAAGTGAAAATACCTTTGTATGCTGAGAATGGAATTTTTGAAGTTTGGTTGATAGATATTAATCAAGAATTAGTAGAAGTTTACCGGGAAATTGTGGGAAATAGTTATCAGCAGAAACAACAATTTTTGCGAGGCGATCGCTTAACTATTCAAGCTTTTGATGATGTGAGTTTAACTGTTGATGAAATATTGGGGATGGGAAACTAATATCATGTCCGGTTGAATAGTTAGAAATAACGAGGGAGGAGGGTGGGGAGTGTGGGGAGTGTGGGAAGATTTGGTAATGGTTGAAGATGGAACTTTTTTTGATAACTAATTATCCGGTCATGATATAATACCATGCACAAAAAAATAATTTTCAGAAGAATAAGGACTATAAAAAGACTTTAAAAGAAATATCTTTTTGACTAATTGTAAGATAAATTATACACCAAAAATGACTAATATCATGTTCGGTTAAATAGTTATTATAATTAAAGCTCGTAGTAGGGTAATATCCCTAACTGTAGATAGGGATATTGCCCTACTACAAACAAAAATTTTATTATAAGTGATTATCCGAACATGATATAAGAAGTTATTAATTCGGCATTGGTAATTCGTGGGATGATTTTCTACTAGGGGTGATAACTACCACTTACTCTGGTTAAATATTTAGAGGTATTAAAAACAGATTACTTTTAAAGTTTCATCTTTTGATTTACCAACGCCATTAATTCTGACTCCTGAGTTTTGACTTTCCCTCTTGGAATGAGCTAGGGGTGGGTTGACTCCTAAGAAGTACCCTAACTATTTATAAAAAACACTTATAAAATTGGTATTTAAATCATTATCCTTCCACTAAGCAAGATATGATAATAAAAATTAAACAGTTGCTCAGGAGAATATAGTCTATGACATTATTATTAGCTGGTGATATTGGTGGTACTAAAACAATACTACAACTGGTAGAAGCAAAACGAGAAGAATCAAAAGCTGCGGTGGAACTGCGAAATCTCTATGAAAATCGTTACTCCAGTCACGATTTTCCAGATTTAGTACCTATAGTAAATAAGTTCCTGGAAGAAGCAACTGAAAAGTTAGGAGAGAAACAACAACCAGAAAAAGCTTGTTTTGCTATTGCCGGACCAATTGTCAATAATACGGTTAAATTGACTAATCTTCCTTGGATGCTGGATGCAAAGCTGATGGAAAAGGAGTTAGACATATCTCACATTATTTTGATTAATGATTTTGAAGCAGTGGGTTATGGAATTTTGGGTTTAACTGCTGATGATTTGGAGACTTTACAACCAGGTGAACCTCTAGCTGATGCCCCCATAGCTGTACTTGGTGCCGGTACAGGATTAGGACAATGTTTTTTGATTCGGGGAGCAGGGGCAATTAAAGTTTATCCTACAGAAGGAGGTCATGCTGATTTTGCGCCACGCTCTGAGTTAGAATTTCACCTATTACAATATTTGTTGGCAAAGCATAATATAGACCGAGTATCTGTCGAAAGGGTAGTTTCGGGAATGGGAATTGTCGCAGTTTATCAGTTTTTACGCGATCGCAAATCTGCCACAGAGTCTCCAGAAATAGGTGATGTAGTCAGACAGTGGGAAAAAGAAATTGGCTCAAGTGAGATTACTGTAGATCCAGGGGCGGTTATTGGGAAAGCTGCTTTAGAAAAGAGCGATCGCTTGTGTGAGCAAACTTTGGAGATGTTTGTGTCAGCTTATGGAGCAGAAGCGGGAAATTTAGCACTGAAACTTTTACCTTATGGTGGTGTGTATGTAGCAGGAGGTATTGCTGGTAAAATTCTCCCACTTATGAAGTCAGGCAGTTTTATGGAGGCTTTTAACCGTAAGGGGCGAATGAGACCGTTATTAGAAAAAGTGCCTGTTCATATTGTATTAAATCCTCAAGTGGGATTAATTGGTGCAGCAATTCGTGCTTCTAATTTATAGGGTAGCAAGAAGATTGTAATGGCGCGTCTCGACTAAAATCGAGCAGTGGGAAAAGAAAGAGGGAAGACTTCTTGCATTAAACGATTCAATAATACTTTAAGACAAAGGCTATCTAGGTTAGAGGAAAAACTTTGTCCTTCTCCAAATAAGAATGAAAATCATATTGGTGTCATTTGGTATTTTATATCAAATCCGTTTGATTGGACATAAAAAAAGTCTCCTATCGTCATAACTGTTAAATCTTTTTGATGCTCTCTCCTCCTGATATCAAATCCGGTAGCATTGGTATAATTCAGTATTGAGGAATAATTTATTGATATTCTAGAGTAGAATAGCCTTTTGTCTCTACTGATGATAGAAATTATATTACTCCGAAGCCAACGGATTTGATCTGACTCGGTTTTCCTGGCTCCTGACTCAATTACGACTTAACCAATCTATAACTATTTAACAGGATTTGATATTATCTATTACTACAATCAATCATTACTTGTTTAGCACTACCTACATCTAATAATGGTGCGTTACGACAGATTGTTAAATCTATGTCAAACCTTAGATTTTAGCTGTCTAACGCACCCTATATTAATGCTGATAGCTTAATCCTAAAAGCTGATAGCTAGTTAACCCAATTCTGCAGTCATACTAATTACTGTTTCGACTGTTTTGCCTGGTTCAGCAATTAATAAATGTTCGCCAGTATTCATCGCATTTCGAGGACCAGTCCAAGGTTCTAAACAATAAAAATCTTTACCTTTTACCGTCCAAAAAACTAAAGTTGAATAATTACTATCGTAGTTAATAGTTAACTTTAAATTGCGACTTTTATCGGTAACTACTGCTGATTGTTTTGACAAATTAACAAATGCCCAATCAATTTCTTCAGAGTTAAAATCAAACACTCCAGAAAAAGTATTAACATTTGGCTCGCCTTTGAGCTTATATTCATTGGAAGGTAAATCAAATTCTAATTGAGTCTTATCACTTACAGCAAAATAAGGGTGAATACCTGTAGAAAATGGCATTGGTTTTTGAGATAAATTAGTGTGAGAATATCGCATCTCTAGAGTATTACTTCGCAATATATAGGTATAATTCAACTCAAAATTAAATGGATATCCTGCCATAGTTTGCTCGCTACTGCGGAGAGTGACAGTAATACTTGCGCCATTCTCGGTAGACTGTTGTGTAACTTCCCAAGGGAGGGTACGAGCAAAACCATGTTGCTTGAGTTTGTAGCTTTCTCCGTCTAGAGTGTAGGTATCGTCAGGTAAGTTGCCACAGATGGGGAATAATAGAGGAATGCCACCGCGTACCGAGAGAGTCGGGTCGGCAAAACGTTCCTTATCCATGTAAAATATTTTTTGGTCTTGGGTGCGCCAGTCCGTGACAATGCCACCTCTTTCAGGAACAACAACGACCATAGATTGAGTAGTTTCATCGGAAAGAATGTAGGGTTGATTTTGTCCAGGGTTAGCAGCCATAAATAATTTACCTAAAACAACTGCTATTAAGGTCTCACAGAATTGTCTGAAAAGCTATTCATTTGCTGAGGCTCCCGGAGGCGGAGGATGAAAATTTTCCTTCTATTGCTTCATACGCAATAGTCGTTTCATTTGCTGAAGCTCCCGGAGGTGGAGGATGAAAATTTTCCTTCTATTGCTTCATACGCAATAGTCATTTCATTTGCTGAAGCTCCCGGAGGCGGAGGATGAAAATTTTCCTTCTATTGCTTCATACGCAATAGTCATTTCATTTGCTGAAGCTCCCGGAGGCGGAGGATGAAAATTTTCCTTCTATTGCTTCATACGCAATAGTCATTTCATTTGCTGA
>NZ_JAAHGT010000035.1 GCF_010672385.1 Okeania sp. SIO2F4 | reverse complement strand
ATAGGGAGATGGTGAATATATCTATTTTTCTACCTTTTTCCCCTATTCTATTTCTGGCGTTGCTGAAACCTTGGGATGAATCTTTCACCCCCCACACCCCCCACACTCCCCACACCCCCCACACCCCCCACACTAATTCATCCCACATATAAGCAAGGCCCTATTTCTCCATCTCCTGACTTCTGAGGACTGACTCCTAACTCCTGACTCCTTTCCCAAAAACTCGCACTTTGGCTAATATTCCAAATGGCTTCTATAAGAACATTTTTTTGTATCAGTCCCATACTTCCTAAATATACTTACCAATCTAACTTCATCAAAACTTCATAATTTCTCTAGATGTAGCTATACAGATCAAACCTTTATTCCGTAATGAATTCCACTGATTTGAATAACTAAAAACACCATTGTTATTTTTAAAGATTCTGTAAAGTAGACCTAGAAGGAATTGCAAAAATTTCGAGGGGAAGGTAGATTAATTTTGTAGGCAATAAATTTTACTAGAGGATTTAAGAATTTTGAAAAAGCTTTCAATTTCGGCTGTCTAGTTTGCTTTTTCTAGGGTAATAGTGGTTCAATGATTTCCCACTCTATTGTCTGTTAAGTTGCCTGAGTACAGGATTTATTTTTTATTTTACCCCCTTTCACAAATATACCACTCAGGGGTTCTATAAATGCTCAAACGAGCCTCAAGAATGACTTCGGACTCATGACTTGCACGTACTGCTATAAAAGTCACCCACTACACCATTTTTCGTATCTTATTTCCTAAAAAAAATCTTGCATGAGTGCCTTCTGGAGTTGCTCCAGCCAAAAATCTATATTTTTTTACGTCTATGTCTACTGATGTGCTTTTACCTATACTTTTAATTAGATATCTCCAGAAATTAAGTTTTAGCCTAGGAATTACAAAGTTTTGAGATTAATTTTCGCAGAGGTCTATTAGACCTCAATCTCTCAATACTGACTTGGACTATCGAGGCAATGAAGCTCATAGTTTACGGCTGAATGTTCAGGAATTTTTATATCAGCAATTTGGCTGATCATCGAATTCAGCAATTTGGCTGATCATCGAATTCAGCAATTTGGCTGATCATCAAATTCAGCAATTTGGCTTATAGTACTACCCATTATTTGGGTATGTTCCAAATGTATGACGATCGATACCGTAAACAATATTAATTAGACTTTTTCCCTCAAAACTTAATAGAGTGAATCCACAAGCAAAGATTAAGACAGCGTATTAGCTTACTCTTCGGTATGTTCGGTGGGTTAAGGCTCCTAGTTAAAAGTTTGCGTAGCGACTCATAAGTATTGCTGCCAATTCAAGTCGGCGACAGCAGTTTTGCTGTAGCACAACTTCGTTAACCCTCTGCGACATATAAAGCGTTTCGGCTGCTTGCTGCCGACATGAATGCAGAATATGACAAAGGTCAAGCTTTGCGGAACGCAAAACCTACCCTAAGCCTAAATTTAATATTTTTTTTATAAACAGTCTCTAACTCTTAATTTGATGAAAAATATTACAAAAAGCTGTTTTTTGGCAACAATTTATAGAGAACAGGCAACAAAACTTGGTAGCAAAAATTCACCTAAATATAAGTATCACACCATTGATTTTTTAAAGATATGTATCAAAACTTTTGATGTTTGATATAAAAGGGGTAAACATGCTAATCTGAAGCACAGAGTTACAGTAAAAATCTTTCTTAATTCTGATATAAAATATTTGTTTTTTGAAAATACAAATCAATTAATCGATATAGATAACAATGAAAAAAATATCAACATACGATAGTTCAACTCCAACTACACAAGCAAACTCTGCAATTTTAGAAAAATTAATAAAACTGCAAATAGATACTGCTATAGCTTCTGATTTGCTCAAAAATTCTCAGACAAATGAATTTAAGCTTGGTGATGAGTTAATTAAAAATGAAAATGAAATTAATGATTTTATTTATCTAGTATGTGAAGGTAGAGTAAGAATTTTAGCCTTTGACTCAGAACAACAACAAGAAATACCAGTAGATGTGTTAGAAACAGGAGAAATATTTGGTGGAGACAACTTATTCACAGACAATATAAAACTTTATCGGGCGATCGCTGCCAGTCAAGGCCAAATAGTAAAAATTGACCTGACCCAACTACAACCATTACTCAAAAAACAACCCCAACTAGAACAACATCTACAGGAACAAACACAACAACGACAATGCCAAATCTTTCTCAAAACCTGCACAGAATGGCGATCGATCCCAAGTCATCAACTACGCCCCATATTGCCCCACTTTCAGGAAATACAAATACCCGCAGGAGAAATACTCACAATAGCAACTCCAGGGGAAACCGCACATTATTGGCTAAATAGTGGTCAAATTTCTACAACCCAAACTGCAATACCCACCTTTCCCAGTTGGGGTTATCCTGACAAAACACCTACAGACTGGCAAGCAGAAACACAACTATCAGTTTACAAACTACCTAAACAACAATGGGATCAACTTATATCCTTATTAAAAAACCCAAATAAAATCCCTCGGAAGAAAGCAGTTACCATCCATTCTCAACAAATCACTGCCGATACGCCACCGCCAACCCCAGAAAATTCTCAGTCCCCACCTAAAGAAAACAAAGTTCTTTTTCCAAAACCAATTAACCGCCGAGTGCTGGATATTTTTGCCTACTATCCAATGATTTTCCAGCAATCATCCTCAGATTGTGGGGCAGCTTGTTTAGCTATGATTAGCCAATATTGGGGTAAACGCTTCAGTATTAACCAACTACGAAACTTGTCGAATGTGGGGCGCTCCGGTGCTTCCCTCAAAAATCTCGCTAAAGCAGCAGAAAGTCTAGGATTTCAATCTAGACCTGTACGAGCATCTCTAAGTCGTCTAGAAGAGCAAACAGATCCTTGGTTTGCTCACTGGGAAGGAATGCACTATGTGGTTGTCTACAAAGTTAAAGGTAAACAAGTTTTAATTGCAGACCCAGCGCTCGGCAAAAAATGGTTAAGTCGTTCAGAATTTCTGGGAAGTTGGAGTGGTTACGCCCTGCTATTGCAGCCTACTCAAGAATTACGAAATGCTGAAACAGGTAAAGTATCTCTAGGCAATTTCTTCAATGTTTTGTGGCCATATCGTAATACGATCCTACAAATTATTCTGGCGTCTGTATTGATTCAAGTATTTGGCATCGTTACGCCCTTCTTTACCCAAGTTATTCTTGACCAAGTAGTTGTTAACAAAAGTCTCAGTGCTCTCAATGTTTTTGCCTTAGGGAGTTTAATGTTTGGAATTGGAGGTCTGGCGCTGGGAATAACCAGACAATATTTACTTCAGTACTTTTCTCATCGAGTCGATCTGACTATGATTTCTGGTTTTATCAGTCACGCTTTGAGATTACCTATAAAATTTTTTGAATCTCGGAGGGTGGGTGACATTATTACCAGGGTTCAAGAAAATCAGAAAATTCAACGTTTTCTGATTCGCCAGGTGGTGATGTCTTGGTTAGATTTTCTCACCGGGATGGTTTATTTGGGGTTGATGTTTTATTACAACCCGAAGTTAACTTTATTGGTATTGGCCTTGATTCCACCGATAACAATTTTAACTTTGGTTGCTACTCCTTTTTTGCGCAAGGTGTCGCGGGAGGTTTTTAATGCTTCAGCAGATCAAAATTCATCTTTGGTGGAAATGATGACCGGCATATCTACAATCAAAACTACGGCAACTGAAAAGGAGTTACGCTGGCGGTGGGAAGAGGATTTCACTAAGTCTCTGAATGTTGGTTTTAAGGCCCAAAAGTTGGGAAATCTTTTACAGTTTAGCAACGGGTTAATTAATAGTATTGGTAGTACGGCTTTACTGTGGTTTGGATGTTTTTCTGTGATTCAGGGGGAACTGAGTATTGGTCAGTATGTGGCTTTTAATATGATGATTGGTAAGGTGATTACCCCGTTTATGGTGTTAGTGAATCTGTGGGATGAGTTGCAGGAGATTTGGATTTCTGTAGAAAGGTTGAATGATGTGTTGGGAGCAGAACCTGAAGAGATACCAGGCCAGGAAATGTTCGCGTTGCCACGGTTACGGGGAGATGTGAAATTTGAGAATGTTACCTTTCGTTATGATGAAGATCAGGAGAGGAATACACTTCAGAATATTTCTTTTGATGCCAGATCGGGGCAGACTATTGCGATTGTGGGGCGCAGTGGGTCTGGTAAAAGTACCTTGGTGAAGTTGTTGCAGAGTTTGTATTATCCAAACAGTGGGCGAATTTTGATTGATGGCCATGATGTTCGTAATGTTTCGCCCCCGTCTTTGCGATCGCAACTTGGTGTTGTGCCTCAAGATTGTTTTTTGTTTTCGGGGACTATTTTGGAAAATATTAGTATGTATGCTGATGATGTACCTTTGTCAGAGGTGATAGAAGTGGCCAAACTGGCAGAGGCTCATAGTTTTATTCAGGATATGCCTTTGGGATATAACACTAAAGTGGGCGAGCGGGGCTCGTCTCTATCTGGGGGGCAACGTCAACGGGTGGCGATCGCCCGCGCTTTATTGGGTGACCCTCGAATTGTGATTTTGGATGAGGCGACTAGCTCTTTGGATACTGACTCAGAGCGCAGGTTTCAGGAGAATTTAACTAGGATTAGTCGGGATCGGACTACTTTTATTATTGCTCATCGTCTATCTACGGTCAGAAATGCTGACCAAATTTTAGTTATAGATAAAGGAATTTTGTTGGAGCAAGGTACTCATGAGGAATTGATAGCTCTTGGTGGGTTGTATTATCATTTAGCACAACAACAGCTTGACCTTTAATTATAAAAATGGTAAAGTAACACCGAATAAATACTGAATTTATGTAAATATTTGTTACATTTATTCCTATTACTTTCCTAGGGTTTGTTATCAATCAAAAGAGTTGACATTAAGAGCGTAGTGATTCCGCCGAAAAAAAACCGAAAAGAACTCTGTAATTACGATCGAGTCTTATAGAACCCATTTGATATCTATTAGACATCTCCAGAAAAGAGGGAACAGGGAAGACTTAACTGGGAACAGGGAAGAATAATTGATAATTTCTGGATAATAATTGATTTTATTTTTTATTTTTGGAGATGTCTATTTAAAAATAGAGGCGGAAAGGGGAAGATGGGAGATTATGATTGAAAATTTTTTCGCCAAACTCAAACATGATCGCGGAATCGCTACGAGCTATGACAAACGTTCAGTAAACTTTCTGGGAGGAATTTATTTAGCAGTTTCAGTCATTTATTTTATTGACATCTCTATCATCATCTCCCTTAAAGATAGAATCCCTATTTTGTCAATTTGTTAATTTATGACAGGCTTTAATTATTAACAGAGAAATATATCTTAATAAGATTAAGTTCTCAGGGTCAATCTCTTTTTTGCTTTTTTAAATCGCAAAATATTAAGAACTGTATATCTAAAATTGTAAAAAATTTGTGAAAAATATTTACATAGATAAAAAAACTGAAAATATTACCTATATTGGTAGATAAGGGATTATTTTTGACATTTTTCAGAATATTTATAGACAATTAAAAGAGGATTTATATATGTCTGAATAAAAGATAATTGTTAATAGAAAATCAAATGACTTAACTAGAAAAAAAATCAAACAATTGTAAAAAACTGCCAAATTGGCAAACAGAATAAGATATACTAAGTTAGTATAATTAGGGAGGGATAAATCAGAAAGCATACAATTAAAAAAAAATTTTAACAGCTTGAAAAAAGATCAAAAAAAAAAGGGTGAGGCCATGAATTCTCAGACTAAATCAGAAGCAGAATGCGATCAAAACAATTCATCTGCTAAAAGCTGGAATTTACAGGATCTAAATGCAGAGTACGATCACATAGATGAAGTAGCAGCCTCTATCTATGGAGGAATACCAACATCAGCTAGGGGACCACAGTTACCCACAGCTGCTCAAAATCAGGACAGACCAACACAGACTCAAAATGTTAATGCTTCCAATTGGTCACCATTTGTCCAAAATTTGCTCGATCAACCAACAGCAGCATTTCCCAGGCAAGTGATATTAGGGGGTATAGCTTTCTGTATGGCTTTCGGTAGTTGGGCATGGTTTGGCAAAATTAATGAAGTAGGGCAAGCACGGGGGGAGTTAGTGCCACAGGGACAAGCTTACAAAGTCCATCCGGTGGAGATGGGAAAAGTAGCTAACATTCCTGTAAAAGAGGGAGATACAGTAAAAACAGGTCAAGTTTTGCTTGAACTAGAGACGAAACTGGCAGGAATAGAAGTAAAGCGACTAAAGCAACAACAAGTGGCTTATGAAAAAGAGTTAGTTCAGAAACAAACCTTGCTTGAGAGACTGAGGATGGAAGCAGGAAGCAGAGATGGTGTGGCTAAGGCAGATATGAGAACCCAGTCAGTAGCGATCGCTCAAGCAGAAAAAAATGTGGAAACTACGCGAGCGATGCTGAGTCAGTTAAAGTCAGATGTGGCGGCATTACAGCAACGATATATAACTCTCAAACCTTTGGCAGATAAAAGTCGGGAGTTAGTGGCACAACTGCAAGCTGACGTGGATGCTTCTAGGGAAAGACGACAACATCTAGAACCAATTGAAAGTCAAACAGATAAGTTACTGGAACAACTGAAAGCTGATGTAGATGCTTCCAGAAAAAGAAGGCAACAACTTGCTCCAATCTCAGACAAAACCCAAGAGTTGATTGAGCAACTCAAAGCAGATGTAGTAGAACATCAGCAACGGGTGGAGGCATTACAGCCCCTGGTTGAGGAGGGGGCAATGTCGAAGGAACGTTTATTTCAAGCACAACAAGCACTGCGCGATCGCCAACAGGCTCTAGTTCGGGCTCAGTTATCTGAAAAAACTCAGGCTCAGGAACGGTTGTTTGCAGCCGAACAAGCTTTGCGCGACCGGGAGAATGCCATTATTCGGGCGCAGTTATCTGAGAAAACTCAGAGTAGGGAACAGTTGTTTTCAGCCGAACAAGCTTTGCGCGACCGAGAGAATGCTATTATTCGGGCACAGTTGGCAGAGGAAACTCAGGCCAGGGAAAGGTTATTTACAGTGGAACAGAATTTGCGCGATCGGCAAACCCAAATAACTGAAACCGAAGGCAAATTAGAGCAAGCATTAGCAGAAGCACAGCGACTCAAAGCTCAACTTTCCCAAAAACAGGCACAAGCACAAACAACTCAGTTAGAAATGCAGCAACGTATTCAGCAGTTAAAAGTTGAGTTAACTCAACTGAAAGCAAGAATTAGTGAAAATAAAAATTTACTTGCCACTGCTGAGACTAGGTTGAAGGAACGGTTTGTTTATGCGCCTGTGAGTGGTGTGCTACTTTCTCTGAATGTTGGTAATAGTGGTGAGGTTGTGCAACCAGGGCAAACTATTGCAGAAATAGGCCCTCAAGACGCCCCACTGGTTTTGTCTGCTAAGTTACCTAATCCCGAAGCTGGATTTATCAGAGTGGGGATGCCAGTGCAACTTAAGTTTGATGCTTATCCTTATCAAGATTATGGACTAATATCCGGCAAGGTTTCCTCTCTTTCTCCTGATACAGAGCAGGATGCACAAATGGGAGATGTTTATCAGGTTGAAATAACCTTGGAGCGTAACTATGTGACAGAAAATGGTGAAAAGATTAGCTTTAAACCTGGTCAAACTGCGAGCGCGGACATTATTATTCGTCGCCGTCGCATTGCAGATGTTTTATTAGACCCAATTAGGCAAATGAAAGCAGAAGGCATCAATTTTTAATAGCACTTTCAAATTTTGTTAAATTCATTAGAAAAAATCTGGAGATAAAATTATGAGTTCTGAATTATTGTATCGTCAAAGCAAATTAGATAAAATCATGACTCGCGAACAGTTTGATTTAATTATTGAAGCCATACTTGCTGGCAAGTATTCTTGGGCTTGTGTTTTAATCTTACGTTTTGGTGGTCATAACCCCCTCGACTACATTCCCTATCGTACATTTAATCGGTTAATCAAAGAAAATTGTAAAGGTTGTAAACCTAGTAAACACAGAAACCGAGGTGAAGATGAAATGGAATTTGTTGGTGCAAATAATGATTCAAAAGTTAGCAGTATCGATCGTCAAAATGCCAAATACAGTCAAAATAAACAGGCATCAAGCGATCGTAAAAATCAGCAAGATGCCCTGGCAATCTAATTGAATTTATCAGCCTGTACATAAATCTTAAATATGGATGTGAATACCCTCGGTAGCAACTACATGAAAATGCTATTAGAGGGTTTATTTTTTCACAAATATTCTCCAATTTATTGCTGTATAAATTATGTGGTTTTCCACAAATAAATCATATCTCTTATCTAGAAAAAATGTCAATATTTTTATCTATAAATTATGCCATTTTGGCAAGAAATTATCAAGATAATAAACTTGCCAAAATGGCAACACAACTCTAGTTTAATTATCTATGATCAAAAGAGTATAAACACGACAGATATAATTATGCAATCAAAATTAGGATAAAATCCATGAATATTTATGAACTAAATTATCTAGAAAATGTGAAAGAATCCAGTTTAGTTAACGGTGGTTCCTCTTTTGCTTATGGATTTTCCCAAGCTTTTGCAAAAGGCGATTTAACACTGGCTATAACCAAATCTATAGTCTCTGTTTCCCCAAACTATGCCTGGGCAATTACCTCTGGAAGTGCTTATGCTGTGGGTGGAGTTGTTTCTACCTCCAGTCAGGCTGGAGCTTCTAAGAATAATGTCTACTCTTATTAAGTGGTTAGACAAAATTAATTGGACAAAATAAAATCACTCTCTCCAGTCTCGATAGTATAGTTATTTTAGTTTAGATTGAGACGAGCATTTTTGGCCGTGAAAGGGTTTCAGCTGAAAAAATGTTTCATTCTTATTTGAAATGACTATAAACACTTTTAACCTTTGAAGTATCAATAAATCAAGCATATTCCTATCCCTAATCATGGAACATAACTTGGTTATTTGAGTAGCCATTAATAAGAGGTATCATCAACATATTACCTCTTATTAAGAGCTTGGTTAATGCTAAAAATTCAAGTCAAATAAGTAAATAAGTAGTAGAATGGTGATGATTAATAACCAATCTATAACAGATATAGATATTATCAATGCCCTCAAAAAAGATGTTCAATACAAGCAAGTTTGGCAACAAGTCTTAAATCAAAAAGCTATACACAAAGCTGCTCAGGCAAAAGGGATAACTGTATCTCCAGAAGAAACACAGGCAGAAGGCGATCGCCTGAGAATGGAAAAGAAATTATATAAAGTATCTGATACTATTGCCTGGCTTGCAGAACAAATGATTACAGTAGAAGATTTAGAAGCGGGAATTAGCGATAGCTTACTGTCTCAGAAACTAGCAGAGCATTTGTTTAAAAAGGAAGTCGAGAAATCCTTTGCTGAAAATCGCATTAATTATGACCAGGTATCATTATATCAAATCATTATTAGCGAACCTCGACTTGCCCAAGAAATATATTATCAAATCAAAGAGCAAGAAATCAGCTTTTATGATGCTGCTCACTGTTATGATATAGACGAAAAGCGACGGCAAGTTTCTGGTTATCAAGGTTCACTTCACCGTTGGACTTTAAAAGCAGAAATAGCAGCAGCAGTATTTAGTGCTAAACCAGGAGTGGTAATTTCTCCTCTTAAAACAGATGAAGGATATCATATTTTAATGGTAGAAAAATTTATCCAGGCTGAGTTAACAGAGGAAATATACCAACAAATTTTGAATAATATGTTTCGGCAGTGGTTAGCTAACGAAGTTAACTATATGTTGTATAATCAAATTGAGCCGGAAGAAATTAACGAATCTAAGCAGGAAATAGCTTAAGGATGCACAAATTAGTAATATATGACTGACGCACCTTAACCAAGAAACTCGGTTTCTTGACCTAATGATTAAATTTGGAAAACTTATCTGAAGAAATTAATAATCTCGAAGGCGCTGGTCTCACTAAACCTAATAATTGTTAAACCTGAACCTATGAAACCTATGATAACTATTTCTTGGTGGGTATATTAATAAATACCCAACGGTTTATCTCAACGTGTCAGCGCCAGTCGCTCATGGGGGAGACCCCCTTTGGTGGCGCTGGCTTTTCTGTGGAGCGCGCCTTTAGACCCGTTGGCGAAGCCTGTGCGAAGCACATAGGGAGTAAATCTCGCAAGGCTGGTACTAAGAAACAGAAAGCCCCTAACAGTGATATTAAGGAATCCCGCGCTCTCTCGTAGAGCAGCGTCGGGAGGATGTCAATAATTATCATTAGACATCTCCAGAAATTATATAAGTCTTATCCAAAACCACTGTAGGGACTTTATATGTAAAGTCCCTATATAATCTCAATCAAGCAAAAGTCACCCTAAAAGTCTTTTTGATTCCTAATTATGTGAACATCTACCACCTCTTGCATGAGTACTTAACTTTTACAAAAAGCTTTCTTTTTTGAAGATGTCTATCAAGGAAATAGGAACGGAGTTTGATCGGAGGTAAGATTTACACCTCTTCAATAATTAATAATTAATAATTAATAATTACCTCTTCTTATAACTGATAGGATTGGCGCTCAAGGAATTTTTTTCTTCTCTTGGTTGATTGGAGGCAAGCGAGGAGACCTCGCCATCCCATCCTAACGGACTGCTCCGCAAACAACCGCTCTCTTGGTTGATTGGAGGCAAGCGAGGAAACCTCGCCATCCCTCAACCGCTTTTTTCTCCATGAATGGAGAAGCTTTATACCTTAATTTTCCGGTAATCATTCCTCATCTTAGAAGAGTGCGATTAATTCTTGATTTGAACCTTGTGCAAACACCTAGAGCACCAAACAACAGAAAAGCTATAGTAGTTGATGGTTCGGGAGCACTTACCTGTGCATAATTTGCTTTGACTTCTAGTAGAAGTATATTTATTATCTGGTTACTATCAAAAGTTATCTGATATGAACCATCAAAAGATGCGGAAACATATTCTTCCAGACTACCAAAAGAGAAATCGACATCATCAATTATAGTGAAATTATTCCCATCAATATTCTGAGGGAAATCAAAAAAGTCATTATCCCCTGCAGTTTCCAAATTACCAGATACAGTAAAAGAATCTAACAAAATAGGTGTATCCTCACCTATGCTCCCAAGGATAAAAAAGCTGACATCTCCCCCAGCATTAGCACTTTCATTTAAACTATCAATTGAGGTTTTTAGGTCAAATTCTACCTCAAAATCGAAAGAAAATGTTTCCCCTGGTAGTATCGAAAAAATACCAAGAACTGCGGAAGCGCTTTCTGCTAGAGCAAAAAAGCTGTTACCTGTACCCTCAACTACAGATTTAGATAAATTATAGGCATTAGCTGGAACACTAACAAAATTTGCTTCAGCTAATGCAGATGCATTAGTTTCACCCCCATTTATAGAAAAAGATTCAGCTGTGCTCTCAACTTCTACTACTTCATAAGGATTTTTACTGAAATTATCAATTGTTACCTTACTTTCAGAGGATGCAAAACTAGCTGCTAAACTAGGTGAACTTACTAAAACAGTTCCAATTAGTATGGGAGCAATCTTAAATATCGATATATTGATATTGGTCAGAATATTTGGAAATTTCATCATTTATCTCTATCTTTTTAAGAACTTCAACATTTACTGATAACTTAGGCAACTTTGATATTAGGTTTGTCGGGTTTTGGATTAGCTACTCAGAGCGTTTCATGTCAGCAACGGGCGAAAGCAAACAGTGTTAGAACTTACGCACTACAACGTATTTTCGTCATTGCGACCGACTCTTAAGCAATCTCAAATCCTAGTTTTTCGTACCTCATGCGTAAGTCTTGAGTGTGTAACAACTCTGTTCTACTAAATTTACCCAAACTTACCCAAGAGGACAGGGCAAACCCATCTAAATTCTGGAAGCTTTTCCCCTTAAGATTTATAGAAGTAATAAGCATAAATACTCAAGCACCTGACATCCTTGCCCTGCCAGAACTTCAATGCAGGAGATGCGTTTGCCCTGCTCAAGAGGGTTTTTGCAGCTTAGTTCCTGTTTTGCTGACGTAACGCTACCGGTTTTATATAGCATAGCGAAACATAGAAGACCAGTGACTATTATCTGTAATTTATCTTCTCCACAGGCTTGAAATCGGTGGGAACTCCACCTACTGACAGGCATAGTTTTCCAGGTTGAACCTTAACTTTATAGTTAATGAGGTTCCTGATTACTTTGATTTAGCTTTTGTATCATCTTACACTGACGTCAGGATACTTTTGATAAAGAACTGGTAAAGATATTAGTAATTTATATGAAGTTTGTGTAAAGTTGTAAGAGTATCTTTCCTGAGAAGAGAGGTTAGGGAGGAATTATCTTATACTAATTTCCCAAAAGAATGTTACACCGACTGAGTTGATAGGTAAGAGCAAAAAGGCAAGAAGCAATAGTTTTTGTAACAGGTATTTATTGTGCATGGTAGTAGTTAGAATTAAAGTTCCCTATTTATAGCAAACATTTATCAAACTGGTATGATACGGTTTCACGAAAGTCAAAAATTAAAAATCAGATCTATGGGCTGAAAACTTTGAAGCTACAGTAATTTTAGGCGGTTATTTCACACCCCAGATTGTAAAACTATTTGTGACTTATGGAAAGTGAAGTGGTATTATTATACCCTGCTTATCTATTGGCCAAGTAGTTTTGTTGATTTGTGTAGAATAATGTTGATAATTTTACTGTTTTTAATTTTTTTGATATTAATTTTATTAGGAACAATTCTATTATGTCTACTAATTAATGTAAATATTAATTATTTTCTTTATATTTTTGCTGTTTTATTTATTTGTTTTTCTTCTCTAATGAGATTAGTTGAACATCTATCAGCTCTCCCCAAATCTAGCTCTACAGAAGTCAAAAAAATAGATAAATTTACTGTTATTATTCCTGCTTACTTACCAGCAGAACAATATTTAATCCTCGATACAATCAAACATTTTTTATCCTTAAATTTACCCTTAGAGATTATCTTGCCTTACAATACTCCTAAATCTCTACCTGTAGAAGCCGAACTTAAAAAATTACCGATTGTTGCAGTTAAAGTTCCCAATAGTAAATCTAAAGCCGAAAATATCAACTATATTTTAGATAAAATAACAACTCAATATACTGCTATTTTTGATGCCGATCATAAACCTCTTGGTACAAATTTTTCCAAAGCTTTATCGAAATTAACTACAGGTTACGATATTGTTCAGGGAAGTTGTTTACCCTTAATTAACTCTGAGATGAGTAAAATTTTAAACATTGAATTTAATCAAATGTATAATATTCATCACCAAGCCAGACAAAGACTCTGGAATTTTGCAATTTTTGGTGGTTCTAATGGTTATTTCAAAACAGAAGTATTAAAAAAACTATCTTTTAATCATAGTATGTTGACTGAGGATATTGATTTAACTATTAGGGCTTTGTTAAGTGGTACAAAAATAGCTTTTGACTCCAATATTGTGAGTTATGAACAGCCACCTAATAATCTCCAAGAATTATGGAAACAAAGAACAAGATGGGCGCAAGGTTGGTTACAAGTAAGCTGGAAATATGGTTGGCGAATTTTATTTGCTTGTAAAAGTAAATTGTCTCTTAGACAGAAAGTTGGCTTATTGATGCTTTTTCCTCTCAGAGAGATAGGACAATTTATTTTATTACAAGTTCTACCTTTAGCCATATCAATATCGATTCAAACAAATGACTGGAATTGGTCAAATAATTGGTTGTTTATTTTAATGATTAATCTGAGTTTATTGCTGATAGAACCCTTGTGGATTTTTAGAGTCAGAGACGAAGAAAGTGTGAGTAAAAGGTGGTTTTTACTATATTCATCTCTTAGTTTTTTTTATCTTTCTTTTATGAAGATTGTCTCTCTATATGCTTACTTCAGACAAGTCTTAAGGAACAATCAATTTGAAGTTACTCAAAAATCTCCAGATTATGCTGATATTAATCAGCCTCAATACTTAGCAGCAAATATTTTAAACTTTAACCCGAATTTACTCAAACTTAAATCAGCGGAAACAACAAATTTTGTCGCAAATGTTCAGCCAGAAATACCTTCTCTTTCCCTAACCAACAAAGAGTCGATGTACTTAGCTTTCAATTTGCTTAATATTGATATTGTTGAAATGCCATTATATGTAGAAAATATGGCTAAAGTTTGCGAACGATTAAAGAATATACCACCAAAAAAAAATCAAAGCGATCAAACAATTATAACACCAGCATTGTTAATGAGAATTTGTGACGCCCTAGAAATTAATAAATTTCGACGATCTACTTCTATTTGGAACCAAAATATCTATCTTTGGGTAACTTCAGCAAGAATAAATCATCAAAAAATTCCGTTAAATTTAGTTAAATATAACAAGTCTAAAGGTTGGCAACTATTACCTTTGTCCGCTTGGGAATTTATTGAATTTGCAATGCAAATTGTCAAAAAAATAGAACAACAACAAGGATTAAATCATCAGGAGTTACCTCTCAAACTACCCAAACAAGAAGATATGCAAAAAATTGCTTTTTGTGTTTTAAGTTTGTTAGGTGAAAAGACCATTGAAAAAAATTTCATTGCCCAGACTCAGCTCAAGATTTCCCAGAGTTCCTATTTTTATTCCCAACCTGAAAAAGCTGCTGTTTAAGATTTATAGTAATTATTAAATCGCCTATAATTAGATAGTTCCGCACCGACGGTATCTACCGGAAATACCTTGAAATTAGACAGCAACTTGGAGTTAATCCAATGAATTTAGATTTTTTTGAATTAAATGTTTTAGAGAAAGAATTGGATCTGCTTTCTGCAACGGCAAAAGCTTAATCGACTACTCAAGTATTTTTTAGCATTTTTTCCTGTTAGTAAATCCTAATTATTTGTCTTTTAATTGTGCTAAAATATATTCATTTTATAGCCTTTATAAACATTTTTGTAACTCAGAATGAACTCCTACTAAATTACTGGCAATTAAACCTAAAACTGATAACCATAAACCAGGAAAAACTTCACTTCTAATAATCCCATTTTCATCCATGGGCAAAGTAACATATTTTCCCTCTCGCCACCTAAACCAATCAATTTTTTGTTCGTAAACTTGCCAGACTAAATATTCTTGTACTTGGTTGCGTCGATCTGCTCTCAACTTGTCTCCCAAATCATAGGAAACATTACTACTAGTAACTTTAGCAATACATTCTGCTGCCCCTTCGACATAGCTATTTGCACTAATAGTGGAGTTGCCTCCAGTTTCTATGCATAATAAAGCATCTGGTTAATGATTAAAACCGGGCTGGCGATCGCCAGTTCGGTTTACAAGTTTTATTGGCTTTCAAAAAAACATATTCACTTGATGAAGTGATTCAGTTGTTTTCGCGATCGCATAATTCAATAATGGCCAGAAGTTTTTCACCAACTTTCGTTCCCAACTCTCTAGGGAATTGTTTTACAAAGACGAGGACTCATCAAATTTTACGTTCATATGTTCGGCACCCCAATCTCTCATAGAAATCATAATTGGCTCCAGAGTACGACCATAATTTGTCAGGGAATATTCTACGTGTGGCGGTACTTCAGCATAGACTTTTCGCGCGACAATATTATCTTTTTCCAATTCGCGTAGTTGATTAGCAAGCATACGCTGCGTAATACCTTTAATTTTTTTTTTCAACTCACCGAAGCGTAAAACATCATTCTGCAAGAGATTAAAAATAATCACAGGTTTCCACCGTCCACCAATCACCGATAATGTGACTTCGACAGAACACCCATAGGGATGATCGTAATTATTTTTCTGCGTCATAATTATCTAAACCTTTCAATAGTTACTTTTAAGTCACTATATAAAAAAATTGTGCCTACTTGTTATTATTTGCATTTTTATTATACTTTTAATCATATAACCCATAAAACAGTCAGCACCCCGTGCTAAAGCGAACAGAGGCTTCAAGCCTCAAAGTTATTGGCAATAGTTAAAGTCCCTACCTTGGAGTGCGTATCAGCTCCAAGTTCTAGAGACAAATTGTTAAAAAGTTTTACGAGGGGTGAGACCTTGCAATTTGGAGACTACCGACCAATAACCTGGGTGAGGCAAACCTTACTCCCTTGTCAGAGGTTTTGGGGATAAAACAATTTTTCCCACCCTAAAAGGTTAGTTCGCGGACACTTAAAAGTCTTCCACAATTGTTCCTTTGCGAGCTGAAGCTACGCAGTTTCCCAATTACTTATCCCATAAGGGAACTTTTAGATGTCCAATTTTTAACAACTTGCAAAATTATAGATATGGCTTACGAACACTACACTACATTCAAGGCAACAAAGGATGGAGGAGTCCTTACTGTTACTTTTGATTACCTTCCTGTAAATATTCAAGGCATTCCTATGCTAGACGATCTAAATCGTTTGGCAGAAACACTTGAGGGCGATCGTAGCGTAAAAGTTGTTGTTTTCCAATCTGCGCACCCAGAGATTTTTGTAGCTCATGCTGATACTAATTTCCTCAAAGATATGTCTACAACAGCAGTATCCCGCGACGAGGTAGAACTGCTCTATCTACAGACAACGCTGCAGCGTATTAGTAAATTACCACAGGCGACTATCGCCAAAATCGAAGGGTTCGCACGGGGTGGCGGTCATGAATTTGCGCTGGCTTGTGATATGCGCTTTGCAGCTCGTGGTAAGGCAAAGTTCATGCAGATGGAAGTTGGTATGGGCATCCTGCCTTGTGGCGGTGGCGCATCACGCATGGCGCGTCAGGCAGGTCTGGGACGTGCGTTGGAAATTATTTTAAGTGCCCGTGATTTTGATGCGGATGAAGCAGAAGCCTATGGCACTATTAATAAAGCTCTTGATGCTGATAAGATTGGTGCTTATGTTGATGAGTTGGCAAAACGCATCGCCCATTTCCCCGCTGATTCGATTAATGCTTGTAAACAGGCAGTCTATGCTTCAATCGACAAACCAATCGAAGATGCGCTGAAGGAAGAAGCTTACTGGCTATATCAGGCAACAAGCAAAACACCAGCGATTAAGCGTTTTCAAATCGCAGATGACACAAGCCTTCAAAACAATATTGAGAACCAGCGTAGCTGGGAGCAAGGGGTTATTGTTATTCAGGAAATCAAATAATGCAGCATTAAATCTAGCTATGGCGGTCAGTGAGAGCTACGCGTTTCGCGCGGTTCGTTGCGCAGCAAACGACCGTGACACCTTGTGGACTGGATAACGCCGACGTTGCCTGGTTGAAGCAAGAATAGAACAGATTATAAGCACGAAAATCATAGATTTATATAGATAATCATAGGTTTCTAAGAACGGCAGTAGCGGAGAAGTGAATATAAGAATAATTAACATTAACTGGGCTGCTAATAGACGACATTCTGGAGAGCTTAAAAGAACGTCACGCTGCTCTAAATCGACTTTTGCTCAAACCTTTTGGTGGTTTTGCGAAATAAGACCAATGGCAATAAGGCTATACTGACTGGAATTTAAAATGCTTGAGAAAACGAACAACTTGGGGTTTCAATCCATTAATAAGGGATACAATTCAGTATTTCGTTTGGGACGGCTGAGTCTTGGATTAGTAGTACCGATCGAGGCTTACTTTTCAGGAGCAGTGCCTTCCATGGTTCGACATATAGAACGCGTTCAATTGGCAGAACAACTGGGATTTTTTGCTGTTTGGTTGCGTGATGTACCGTTTAATGTACCGTCTTTTGGTGATGCTGGTCAAATCTACGATCCCTTCGTCTATTTGGGTTTGCTCGCTGGTCAAACGGAGCGAATCGCACTTGGTGTTGCTAGCATTATTTTACCGTTGAGGCATCCAGCTCACGTTGCCAAAGCCGCCGCCAGCGCCGATGTCTTATCAGGTGGAAGACTTATTCTAGGCATTGCCTCTGGCGATCGACCAGAAGAATATCCAGCACTAAATTTACCTTTTACCGATCGCGGCAAAGGATTTCGTGAAAGCTATGAATATATTAGGTTCATGGGCGATAATACACCAAATTTTGAGAATACCTATGGTGGCACGAATGGCTCTATAGATATGTTGCCTAAGCCTAATTCAAGAAAACTGCCACTGCTTGTTACAGGAAGTAGTCAGCAAACCCATGAGTGGATTGCACAAAATGGAGACGGCTGGATGCTCTATCCTCGTAATGCTGTGTTACAGGCAAAAATTATCAATGATTGGCGATCGCTGGTTCGGAAAGTAGGAAGGTCTGCTCAACCGATTATGGAACCGCTTTATGTTGATTTAGTCGAAGCACCTAATGCCCCTCCCCAACCTATCCACTTAGGATTTCGGCTGGGAGTCAAGCATCTTAGAGATTATTTGAAATCACGGGAAGATATCGGTGTAAATCATGTTGCGCTGAACCTGCGCTTTAATAAAGCTGATATTGATACAACACTGAAACGTTTAGCAGATGATATCCTGCCATACTTCAATGGATAAAGGAGATAAAGCCATGCAAAAAACTATTTTAATTACTGGCTCTACCGATGGTATTGGACTGGAAACAGCGAAGATGCTTACTTCGCTGGGGCACCATGTTTTATTGCATGGTCGTAGTCCAAAAAAGCTCGAACAAGTGCAAAAAATGCTTCTTGAACTTAAAGGTGGCGGACGTATTGAAATTTATATAGCCGATTTATCGCTCATGGATAATGTCGAGGCACTCGCGAAAGCTATAGCGGAAAAGCACTCTAAACTTGATGTGCTAATCAATAATGCAGGTGTTTATAATGCGCCCGATCCTGTAACCCAGGATGGTCTTGATATACGCTTTGCTGTTAATACCATCGCTCCCTATCTGCTTACACAACGGTTATTGTCACTGCTCGGTACTTCAGGAAGGGTGATTAATCTTTCCTCCGCTGCTCAATCTACCGTCCAAGCAGAAGCACTGCCTGGACGAGTCAAGTTGTCCGACGGAGCAGCTTATGCACAAAGCAAACTAGCCCTTACAATGTGGTCGCGCAGTCTGGCGCTTTCCCTTAAGGATAGTGGTCCTATAATTATCGCGATTAACCCTGGGTCGATGCTCGGCAGCAAAATGGTGAAGCAGGCTTTTGGGGTGAACGGTGGTGATATCCGCATTGGAGCAGAAATACTTACTCGCGCAGCATTGACGGATGAGTTCAAAACTGCTTCAGGCAAGTATTTTGATAATGATTTAGGTCAGTTTGCCTCTCCCCATCCCGATGTACTTAATACACGGAAATGCCAAGAGATTGTACGTGTTATTGAGACGATTTTAGGTTAAACTTTGGTAGTACATCAAATAAGTGATTACCAAAAATTTTCCCCCGTAACCCAAGAAGTAACCTCGCCCGATCCTAATAAGCTAGCTAATATAGCACTACGCATTAAGGTTAGGACATTTCCCCATCCTGTTCGCGGATCGTTTCCGCAGGAAAAAGCCTTTGACAGTCTACTGTTCCCTATTCCCTAGCGCGTAGCGCCATAATATTTAAAATTTGGAGGTAAAATCCATGAAAGCAGTAGGTTTAACTCAATATTTACCGATTAGTAACGAAAATAGTCTCTTAGATGTGGAAATCCCTAAACCCACAGCTAAAGGCAAAGATTTACTGGTACAGGTTAAAGCTGTTTCTGTTAATCCAGTAGATACTAAAGTCCGCTCTCCTCAAGATAAGGTTGAATCCGAACCCCGCATTCTTGGTTGGGATGCAGCAGGTATCGTGGTAGAAGTTGGAGAAGAAGTAACAGAATTTCAACCAGGAGACGAGGTTTATTATGCAGGAGATATTACTCGTCCTGGTAGCAACAGCGAATTTCATTTAGTCGATGCGAGAATTGTTGGTCGCAAACCCCAGAATTTAGATTTTGCTCATGCAGCAGCTTTTCCTCTTACTGGTATCACTGCTTGGGAAGCTCTGTTTGAAAGATTGAATATTGATCAAACAGGAGCAGATGCAGGCAAATCAATTTTAATTATCAATGGTGCAGGGGGAGTTGGTTCTATTGCGATTCAAATAGCAAAAAAGCTAGCCAAGCTGAATGTCATTGCTACAGCTTCTCGTCCTGAAACTATTGCTTGGTGTCAAAAAATGGGTGCCGATGAAGTGGTCAATCATCGCAATAATCTTGCGGAAGAGATTGATAAAATTGGTTATCAAAATGTCGATTATATTCTGTGCTTGAACGACACCGATGGTCACTGGCAAGCTATGACTAAAGCGATCAAACCCCAAGGCACGATTTGTTCCATTGTCGAAAATGAACAACCCCTAGATATGAATACTTTAAAAAGTAAAAGTGCTAGCTTTGTTTGGGAATTTATGTTTACTCGCTCCATGTATCAAACAGAAGATATGGCAGAGCAAAGTAATTTACTTAATGAGTTGAGTCAACTGATCGAAGATGGTGTAATTATTACAACTTGCAATGAGGTAGTCAAACCGATCGATGCTAAAAACTTACGGGATGTTCATCAACGTCTTGAAAAGGGTAGAACTATTGGAAAAATTGTTCTAGCTCAATGGAGTTAATCTTTAACTAGCTATCAGCTTTCAGCTTTTGCCATCATTTCAGATGAGTTGTTACAGTTACTATTCAATTATCTGTTTTATATCATGTTCGGATAATCACTTATAATAAAGTTTTTGTTTGTAGTATAGCTTCAGCCCCAACTTTAGACAGGGCTGAAGCTATACTACGAACTTGAATTATAAAAACTATTTAACCGAACATAATATTACTGATTTCTCCAATGTATTGTCGCCCTACTCCTGATGTAAAATTACCACTTCTTGCTCCGTCTTTACGCGCTCGGAAACCTCAGCGCAGGCGGTGCGCTTTTTCGATGTCCAGAATCGTCTAAAATCAAACTGAACCCTTTCTTGAATTTGGCTTGAGAACTTTTGTTAATTATTTCTAGATAACGTTTGCTAACGTAAAGCTTTCCTACGGAATGCTACGCAAACGTTAACATTGATTTGATTAGGCTCCCAAGGACAATCTGCTATGAAATGATATAACCGATTATAAACTACTCCAACAGAGTTATTGGCGAGGGTAAGATATATTTTTCCTTTCACTCTCTCCTAATAATCCACCCAAATAATAGCGGAATCCTGTTTTTTGAGGTGTGTTTTTCCAACAATTATCAAACTGTTGATACCACCTTTAAAACCAAGGGAGCATTGCAGCAGTGGTTGTTTTTTTCATTGCTAGCGATACCTTTGAAGTAAAATCGTTGATATACAAGCATTATATAATTTTGCTTATTAAGTTGTGTAAGTCCCATTAGGAAAAAGCATACAGAAAACCATCTTCCTACTCCCTCAAAAATATAAATTCATTTTTTAGCATGAATATAATCAACAAAGTAAAATTGAGGAATTAACCACAATTTTAACCAAGCATAAATTCCTATTCCTAAAAGTGCTGTAATTACTAAAGGTAAACCTATTTGAATCCGCAAATTATCTGGAAAAATAGCAACTCCAGACACAATAATTATGAAATAAGTTAGAAGTAAAATTTGTAATCTTTGTAGATTTTTCAATGCCTGCCGACAACTACTACAATGCTGAGTATGTTGTTGATAACGATCCAATAGTAAGGCATGATTATTATTTATTAGAGAGTTATTTTTTTCACTAATTCCCACTTCACTCCAAGGTAATTTACCACCACAATATTTATCAAACCAATTTCTAAACTCAATTACTAAACGGTCTGCACTTGTAGGTAATTTATAGGCTGTTTTCCAACTTTTATTTGATTGTTTTTGTTGCAGTAAATGCTCCTGCTGATTTAGTAAAACCATATCACCATCTAATACTAAATTCCGCTCTCTAATATGATTCCACCAACGAGGCGTCAACCGATGAATTGTTTTAGCAAAGTTCCTAGGAAATTGAGCAACAATTCTAGATTTTCCAGGAGAGACTGGCAAACAATAAGTAACAAGTCCTACTTTCTTTTCAGCACTACCAAAACTAATTTCATATTCTAAACGACAAGGTGGTTCAAAAGTAATTTTTGCAGGTAAAGGTTCAGAGGTAAAAACTTCTATGAAATTGATTGTTGATTCCAAAATCTCCATAACTATTGGTCTTGCTCTATCTCTATTACCTTGAACTCCGTGATGAGCAAAAGGAACATGACTCGGATCTACTAAATTTTCTACTAAAATTTCCCAATCATATTCTAGATCGCGAACATAAGAAGACCACACAAAACCTTTTTCAGCATCTATTTGTGGTGATAATGGTAGGGGAGTAGTAGCAGCTAGGTCTGCTGTTTTGACATCAGGCCAAACCCAGAGTAAATCATTTTCTTGACGTACTGGTAAGGCAGTTGCACAAAAATTTTGCCGATTTTTTTCTATAATTTGCTGATTTTCAGCTTGAGGAATATTAGTACAAATACCTTGAGAATCAAATTGCCAACCATGATAACTACACATTAAATTACCAGTTTTGTCATCAACACGACCCTCGCTTAAGGGTGCTAGACGGTGAGGACAAACATCTAAAAATACCTGGTAATTCTGAGAATATCTTGGCTTCCAGATGACTAGACGTATTCCCAAAAGAGTTACCGGAACAGGGATTTCTGGATCTAGGTCTTCAATAGGTGAAAGAGGATACCAATGCTGAAAAAAGTTGAATTCGGTTTGCATTTTGTTTATTGTTATGCTTCAAAAATTAGGGAATAGAGAGTAGGGAGTAGTTAGCATAAATGGGAATTATAGAGGAAGTATAAGGAAAAATTTTCTGTTGATTTTTCGGCTATTATTCTACCCAAAATGCTAAATTTTTGCAGCTCTATGTTTCAAAAAGCTGGCAGTTTTTTCGTCCTACAAAGGCTCAAGCATTTATAGCGCTGCGCACAGGGAACAGGCAATAGGGAACAGGCAATAGGGGGAATAAAAAGCTGATCATATAAGATTTTAGTTATTGGACACCTCCTGCAATTTGTAAATATGCCAGCGCACATTGCTATATATATAAATGCTTCGATAGTTAACTAGCTATTAGCTTGAGCGCATTTAGCTAGAGCGCTCTTCAATCCAAGGGTTTAAGTCCCCCACAAGAGTTTGAAAAAGCGCGTGGTGCGCTTTGCGTGCGGGTTTGTAGACGCGTAGCTGCTTCTGTTGAGTATCCCCCATTATACAAGCTGCTAGAAGCTGATAGCTGACCGCTGACCGCTGACTGCTATTTCAATCAGCAAGCCCTACTTCATAACTTAAGTATTGAGCAATTATAGAGTTATTTTTGGGAATTGTATAGTCATTTCAGTTATCAGTTATCAGTACCTCTGGCTTAACCATTGGGATTGAAATACTGAAGATTCTTTCTTTCATGCTCTATTTTTTGGTCAAGAATAATCTTACCGAATAATTAATAATTATTAATTAAATAATTCACCCTTTAAAGCCTTCCCAATAAAGGGGAAAAAGCGGTCGGAAAGCGGAGCATTCCGTCAGGATGGGATGGCGAGGTCTCCTCGCTTGCCTCCAATCGACCAAGAGAGCGGTCGTTTGCGTTTCGCGGAGCGACTTGAATTGCGTTAGCGAGAGCTACCGTAGCAAGAGGCAGCTCCTCTGTAAGAGGCAGCTCCTCTGCAAGAGGCAGCATTCCACACGAAAGGAGGCAAGAGGCAGCATGACCTAGGATGGGATGGCGAGGTTTCCCGAAGAGTGCACAGTCGCTCCGAAGTGCGCCATATCCAATCGACCAAGACAAGAAATAATATTGCCTTATATTCAATTCCGTTACGGTTTTAACCAGAGGTAATTATCCATTATCCATTATCCATTATTCATTATCCATTATTCATTATCCATTATTCATTATTCATTATTTATTATTCATTATTTATTATCCATTATCCATTATCCATTATCCATTAATGAACCCTACTCCCTACTCCCTGTTCTAATTACTTTTTAAACACCTAATTGCCTCCAACAAACCTCTAGCTTTATTAATAGTTTCCTCATACTCTGTTTCCGGCACAGAATCTGCAACTAAACCAGCTCCTGCTTGCACAGTCACGGTATGTTTACCATCATTTTTCGGCCTAACAACCATAGTTCTAATAGTAATAGCACTATTCAACTGACCATCAAAATCATAATGTCCATAAACCCCAGAATAAACACCCCGCCGACAAGGTTCCAATTCATTAATTATTTCCATCGCTCGAATTTTCGGCGCACCGCTAACAGTTCCTGCTGGAAAACAAGCTTTCAATAAATCCCAAGCAGTTCGATCGCTCGCCAATTCTCCTACCACATTACTAACAATGTGCATCACATGAGAATAACGTTCAATTAACATTAACTCATCAACTTTTACTGTTCCCACTTGACAAACCCGACCCAAATCATTCCGACCTAGATCGACTAACATAATATGTTCCGATCTTTCTTTCGGGTCTTGCAACAACTCCTCCGCTAAAGCATTATCTTCTGCATAAGTTTTGCCGCGACGACGAGTACCAGCAATAGGTCTAACAGTAGCAAGGCGTTTACCATCTGGTGTATTTTCTGCTTTTACCATAACTTCCGGACTCGAACCAATAATTTGCCAATCACCAAAATTAAAATATGCCATGTATGGGGAAGGGTTTATTAGTCGCAAGGAACGGTAAAGACTAAAAGGTTCTCCTGTATATTCAGTCGAGAGTTGTTGTGAGATAACTACCTGAAAAATGTCTCCTGCTTTGATGTAGTCTTTAGCTTTCTCAACGTTGGCACAAAATTCTGCACGGGGTGTGTTGCTGGTGTATGTATCTGTAACTTCTTTGTCTTTTTCTCCTTTGTCTTTTTCTCCAGGGGGTTGCCATTCTAGTAAAGTATTTTGTCGCGATCGGGGAGATTGTAATTTATCTACTAACTGAGAAACACGATCGCAAGTTTGTTGATAAACTGCTTCTAAGTCTAGCTCTGGAGAACGGATATCAGCGTAGGCGATCGCCCAAATCTTCCGCTTCACCTGGTCAAAAACCAACAAATTATCCACCTGCATCCACAAACCATCAGGCAAATCATTTTCATTAGGTGGATAAACAGCAACACGAGGTTCGATCCAGCGAATCAATTCATAACCCCAGAAACCAAATAACCCCCCAATACCAGAAGGCAATTGAGGTAATTTTACAGGTTGATAGGGTTGGAGACAGTTATCTAGAGCATCAAAGGGGTCGCCCTCAAAAGTTTTAACTGTGCCATCCCGGTAAGTTTGGGTAGTGCTATCGCCTCTTGCTTCCAATACCCACAATGGATCGCAACCAAGAAAACTATAACGTCCTATTTTCTCTCCACCTTCAACTGATTCTAGTAAAAAACTGTACGGTCGATCGGCACAAACACGATACCAAGCAGAAACAGGAGTATCAAGGTCTGCTACCCATTCTTGGTAGACAGGGACAAAATTACCTTGTTTTGCTAGTTGGCAAAATTGGGAGAAGTCTGGAAATATCATAAATTTTGCAGTTTTAGATTTAAGAAACACGCAACCAACACCTTTATATCAATTACAGCACTTTTTAAGTAGATTGGTAACATGGAAACTCTTTTTAAATATCTGAAATAATTGAGATTACTTCCCTCTACTCCGTTTCAGTTGCTTCGAACATAGTTATGTTTAATTATGCCTACCTGCTTAGGATTCATAATTTTATTACTTGGATAATTTAAAGAAAGTTAGATTTAACCTATTTCAACTTTGTTTTTTAAATTCTGTATCTCAAAAATTTTGCTATAGCAATCAGGAATGATTTATGAGACATTTAACAACAATTAAGATAAATCAAAATCCTTTTATATTCTGAGTCGGTCCGACTGACTCCTAATTACCACTAAAATCTTACAACTGAAATATGATTGCTATAGATCTGATTCGATGGGAGAGCAGGAAAGGGAGCAAAATATTAATAATTGTCAAAAAAATTATTTAATCATACTAATTACTTAATCCTTCAAGTATTGCTGAAGTATAGAATTATTTTTGGTAATTGATATAATCAAATCGGTAGTGGTATACAAGTAGTGATATCTTAAAAAAAGTCAAGTAGTCAAGGGAATACTATTTCTTTGAAACTAAGAACTTAAGATAATTTCTGTTCCCAGTTAAGTGTTCCCTATTCCCTACCTCTACCCTAAATCACTACATCTACAGGACTACCATAAAATCCTATCATTTATATAATTTTTTTCTTCTTCCTTCTTGCCTATTCCTTCATAAAATTAATTAAAACCTCAGCCTCAGATGAAATATCTGAAAGCTGAGGTGTCAATCATTAAATGATAGGAGATGCAAAAAATATTGCCAGCATTAAAAGCCTATATTATCTACGGTTCATCCTATTCCATATTTTAACTGATAGATTCTGATCCTATGCATCATAGGATTTTTTACCAGTAAACTTCAGGGTAGCTGGTTCTGGGTTACTGCCAATATTGCGGTCAATCTTACCTACATAAGGACGGCCTTCATTCACTTTCTCAGGGAAGACACCATCTTTCGGATGTAGGTATTCGTTAGAACCATCAGGGAAAACCCGATAGATTTTGAAGTCCTCAATTCTGGGCTTAAATTTAGTCCGTAGTTGAGTACCGAGGGCCAAGCATTGCTCTTTGCGCGCTAAATATAGTAGATTTTCACCTTCATTCATAATAGCTGCGCCACCTGTAGGCATTTCAAACACCTGTTCTTTAGAGCTAGTCCAGGTAATAGCGTACTTTTCTTCAACTTCGGCTTTGGTTAGCAAGCCACCAGTGCTGCCACCAAAAATTGGAGGTTGTCCTGTTAGTTCGTCTGCCATAGATTTCTTATATGAACCTTTTTATGGAATGGTATCACCAGGGTTACTCAGGTTTAAGAAATTGTAAGGTTCTGTTACAAAAGGATTATTAGAACTTAGGCCACACTATGGGCCTTTAACTTCGATTGCGGTTCTAGTTGTCCAAATTTACAATTAAAAAAGTGGGTAATTGCAATAGTCCCCTTGAATTTGTCAATACTTTTTTTTAGGTTAGATAAATCATTGAATAATATTTCTTTATTTTAATTACTTCAAGTATATAGCGCTTTCCATTAAGGTTAGGACATTTTTCTATTCCCTATTCCCTATTCCCTTTGAGCCTAAATTTATTGTCTTAACCAATTAACTTAGTGCTATAGGAACTATTTTTTCATCATCAACCCCAGTAAAAATTA
>NZ_JAAHGT010000349.1 GCF_010672385.1 Okeania sp. SIO2F4 | reverse complement strand
TCACGATCGGAATTAGCAAAGATGCAACTACTGGAAATAGGATGATTGTAGTCAACCAAGGAAAATCAGCCATAAATATTTAAGTCTCACTTTGAAAATTTTGTAAAGTTATGAGCATTCAACATAGGTAATGAGGAAAACTTTAGTATGACTTCTTCTGTTTACATTACTTTTGAATTTAGTCTTATTATCTCAGTTTGTTATAATCAGCTATCAGTCAGAAGTTATATCAAATCCTCTTGGATAATAAGATTCTACTATCACTATTGGTAAAAACTTTAAGCTTGGTAGGGGTTTGGTAACCAAACTCCTACAATATTGAATTGTACCAATGCTACTAAATACCACTAAGAGAACTTCTGATAACTGATAACTGATAACTGATAACTGACTAAACTCCAGAGAAAACAACGAAGCCCAAAACTGCCACAAATACAATCAAGGCATAAAACTGAGCGCGACCATTTTCCAAATATTTCAAACCTTCCCCACTCAAAAGAGTGATAAAACCTGTTAAGTTAACAGCTCCATCAACTACTTTGTAATCTACTTCCAAAACTTGGCGTGCTAGACGACGACTACCTTTAACAAATAGCACCTCGTTGATGTCGTCTAGATACCACTTGTTGAGGGAAAAGTTGTAAAGAGGTTTAATTTTTTGGGCGATCGCATCAGGGTCAATTTTATGACTCAAGTACATCAGGGAAGCAAAAGTAATACCAATCAAGGCAATACCTACAGAGTTACCTGCCATAATCAAAAATTCAGTCAGGTCAAACTCTGCTAATTCCTCTAACACCTCTGCCAAAGATTCCCCAGGAGCATAAATAAACTGCTCAAAATAATTAGCAAAAGGCGTTCCCAATAAACCAATAATCATTGAAGGAATTGCCAAAGCCATCAATGGTAAAGTCATGCTGATAGGAGACTCATGGGGAGAATGACTATGATGATGGTCATCATGGCTATGGTCATCGTGGCTATGGTCATCGTGGCCATGTTCTAATTCATTGGGGTCCATTGCACCCGGACCGAAAGCAACTGCGGGAGTAGCATTTGCATAGAGTAACTGCTCTTTAATCTCCTCATTGTTACCCCGGAACTCACCCTCAAAAGTAGAGAAATACATCCGGAACATATAAAAAGCAGTCATTCCAGCAGTTGCCCAACCGATAAACCATAAAGCCGGGTTAGCTCCAAAAGCACTGCCAAGAATTTCATCCTTTGACCAAAAACCAGCAAAAGGAGGAATACCGCAAATTGCCAGAGTACCAATTAAAAAGCAAGCCGAAGTAACAGGCATATATTTCCGCAGCCCACCCATTAACCGCATATCTTGAGCCAAAACTGCGTTATGACCGACGACAGCTTCCATTCCGTGAATAACTGAACCGGAACACAAGAACAACATGGCTTTGAAGTAAGCGTGGGTCATTAGGTGAAATAGACCGGCGCTATAAGCTCCCACACCCATTGCCATTACCATGTAACCCAACTGGGAAATGGTCGAATAGGCGAGACCTTTTTTAATGTCATTTTGGGTAATGGCGATCGTTGCCCCCAGAAAAGCCGTAAAGGCTCCCGTCCAGGCGATAATGTTCATTACGATTGGCAGATGTTCAAATACTGGGTACATCCGCGCAATGAGAAATACACCAGCAGCTACCATTGTTGCTGCGTGGATTAGGGCTGAGATGGGAGTTGGGCCTTCCATTGCATCTGGCAGCCAAACGTGCAATGGGAATTGGGCAGATTTAGCTGCTGGCCCCAAGAATACCAAGACACCAAACAGAGTGGCTAAACCAACGCTCAGAGCGCCTGTTTCTACAAGCTGCTCCAAACGAACGCCCATGACCTCAAATTCAAAGCTACCTGTAGCCCAGTAAATTCCCAGCATTCCCAAAAGCAAACCAAAGTCACCAACACGGTTAGCGACAAAGGCTTTTTGACAAGCATCTGCTGCTGCTTTGCGGTCGTACCAGAAACCAATCAGTAGGTAGGAAGAGACTCCCACCAGTTCCCAGAATATATAAACCTGGACTAGGTTGGGAGAAACTACCAGCCCTAGCATTGAGGAGCTAAATAAGCTCAAATAGGCGTAAAAGCGCACATACCCTGGGTCGTGAGCCATGTAGCCATCGGTGTAGATCATTACCAAGAAGGCAACGGTGGTGACGATGACTAACATGAGGGCAGTCAGATGGTCGATGGTATAGCCCATACTGAGCTTAAAGTCACCTGCTGCTGCCCACTCAAACATTTGGGTATAGATTTCATGGCCATTAATTTGACTCCAAAGCAAGGCAAAGGAGAGAACCATTGCAGTTCCTAACAGGGAGACAATGAATACGGCTGCTCTCTGTCGCAAATTACTGGTGGCTTGACTATAGGATATTAGGCCAAGGCCGACTACCATTGCTCCAAGTAGGGGCAATACTGGAATCAGCCAGGCATATTGATAAAGTCCTTCCATAATTTTATGGTTACTTTATAATTCTTAACTAAGTGGGCAAAACTAATAAGCATTCTTACACAGACTTCCTTGGGATCGATGCTAAAGATCGATTTTTTTAAAAGTTATCGGGGTATAAAGGTCAAAATTTATAAATTAAAAGTCAAAAGTCAATCACTATGATTTGATTTGAGAATTTTTTCCATATCACATTTATCTATTTTTGTCAAAAGTAACTAAATTTTATCAAATTTCGTCAAGACATGGCTCCTGGTCTACGAGGTGAAAATTTAGAATATGTTTTCGGTATAATTACTTAAGTTAAGGATAATTTCTAGGTTGGATGAAACGAAGTGTCAGTAAAGCTTATCGTCTGGATCAACCCAAAAAAAACAGGGAGAATTTTGGGTTGAGAAATTTAACTCAACTTTAGACAAATCAAGGTTTTTGCCTCTAAACTGCATCTGATGGAATTATGGGGGTGTTTGACTCTCCTATTCTGTACTTCCTGATACTTGAATTCTTAACCCTGATAGCCAAGTGCTTTGTAGGAATATTTTTAAACTTGTATGATGTATTATCCGTTTTAAGGCCAGAGATATATTAGAAATAACCTCAAAGCTCATGTTATTTAAACTCTTGTCTCCCGACCTGGGCAAAATGTTTAACAAACTTCCCCTAAAAACTATCCTAATTGTTCCCTTTATTCTGCAAATCGTTAGTTTAGTGGGATTAGTGGGATATTTTTCTTTGACCAACGGACGCCAAACTGTTGATACTCTTGCCAACCAGTTAACCAACGAAATTAGCACTCGCATTGAACAGCACGTTTTAGGATATCTCAACAAATCCCATCAAGTTTTAAGAGTCACCAATGATGCAATAGAAAGTGATAATTTGGATATCTATGATTTTGCCACACTTAGGCTTTACTTTTGGCAAGTGGTAAAAGAAAGAGATTTAGAGGATTATTTATTTTTTGGCAACGAAGAAGGAAAATTTATCGGGGTTTTAGCAAATCAGACAAGCTTAACTCGAATTACAGAATTCCTCAAACAATTAAAGATTAGTCCGAACGGTCAAAGTTTTATTATGGAGCGATCGGGAGATTTAGTTGTTAGTTCCCAGATTTCCCAACCATTTATGAGTACTGGAGTTGTTGAAAATAAGGAAATTCAACGCTTACCTGCTACTGATAGTGATAATATCACAGTAAGTTCTACTGCCAAATATTTAAAACAGAAGTTCGGTGATTTTAATCAAATTGAACAAACACAACAACTACATTTTTCTATTGATGGGGTTTGGCATTACACTAGCATTACGCCTGTTCAGGATGGTAAAGGTATTGATTGGTTAGTGGTTGTAGTCGTTCCTGAAAATGACTTCATGGCACAAATTAACGCTAATACCCGTACCAGGATTTTATTAAGCTTTGGTGCTCTAATTATAGCTATATCCCTAGGAATAGTCACCACTCACTGGATTAGCCAACCAATTTTACAACTTAATTCTGCTGCTAAAGAAATCGCTAAAGGCAAATGGGAAAATCAACTTGATATTCACCGTAGTGATGAAGTAGAAGAACTCGCTCAGTCCTTTGATCGGATGGCAACTCAACTCAAAAACTCCTTTGAAACCCTAGAAGCACAAAACCAAGAACTCAAAAAATTAGATCGCCTCAAAGACGAATTTTTAGCCAACACCTCCCATGAACTACGCACCCCACTTAATGGCATTATTGGTATTGGTGAATTTCTTCTAGAAAGGCGAACCCAAAACCTCAACCCACTCATCACTTCAAACTTAACCATGATTGTGTCTAGCGCTCGTCGTCTTTCAAATCTTGTTAACGACATTCTTGACTTTTCCAAAATTAGACACAATCAACTAGAATTACAAATTAAAGCTGTTGATGTTTTTGCAGTCGTAGAAACAGTAGTCACCTTAAATCTATTGGTCAGTAAAAATAAAAATCTACAGTTAATCAATGCTATTCCCACAAATTTACCTCCTGTATGTGCTGATGAAAACCGTCTACAACAAATTCTCTATAACTTAATTGGTAATGCCATTAAATTTACTGACTCTGGGAAAGTCGAAATCTCAGCTATAGTAATTACCAATAATTCTATACACCCTGCTCCCCAACTCTGGGAGCGAGAAAACACTAATCAAAATCACCAGCAATCTCAAGAACTAATGATTACAGTTTCTGATACTGGTATCGGTATTCCAACTCAGAAACTAGAAAACATTTTTAAATCTTTTGAACAAGAAGAAGGTTCCACAGCAAGAAAATATGGCGGTACAGGTTTAGGTTTAGCTGTTACCAAACAATTAGTCGAACTCCATGGCGGTCGAATTTGGGTAGAGTCTAAAGTAGGTGTAGGTTCTAGTTTTTGTTTTACCCTACCTATTTCTCAAAAATCTGTAGCCGATCCATCTAGTCTTCCTGTTCCTACAATTAACAATGTTAATTATCTCATTGAAGGGGTAAAAACATCCGTAGATATTAACAAAAATGAAAATCATCTAGCTGGGGCAAATTTCCATGTTTTAGTTGTTGATGATGAACCGATAAATGTTCAAGTTTTAACTAACCATTTAAAAGCAAATAACTATCAAGTTACTCAAGCATTAAACGGAAAAGAAGCTTTAGCTGCTTTGGAAAAGCATAAGAATTTTGACATGATTTTGCTAGACGTAATGATGCCAAATATGTCTGGTTATGAAGTCTGTGCTAAAATCAGAGAAAAATATCCAGCCGAGATTTTACCCGTGTTAATGTTAACTGCTAAAAATCAAATTGCTGATTTAGTTATGGGTTTCCAATTTGGTGCTAATGATTATTTAACTAAACCTTTTGCTAAAGATGAGTTATTAACTCGGATTAAAACTCATATTCAATTATCAAAAATTACTAATTCTTATGAACGTTTTGTTCCCCACGAATATGTAAGATTACTCGCTAAAGAAAGTATTATTAATGTCAATTTAGGAGACAGAGTAAGTAAAGAAATGGCAATTTTATTTTCTGATATTCGTTCTTTTACAACCATATCTCAAAAGATGACTTCTCAAGAAACTTTTGCTTTTGTGAATGGTTATTTAGAACAGGTTTGTCCAGAAATTCGCGATCGCAACGGTTTGATTATTAAATTTATGGGAGATGGCATTATGGCAGTATTCCCGGATGGCGCTGATGATGCAGTCCAAGCAGCTATTGCTCAAATCCAGAAATTACAAGAACATAATCAGAACCTAAAAACAGAAGATTTTCCCCCAATAAAAATTGGTATAGGTATTCATTGGGGTCATATGATGGTTGGTATAGTTGGAGAGAAAGGTCGGATGTCTGGAGATGCACTTTCTGATAATGTGAATTTGACAGCTCGTTTGGAAGGTTTGACTAAATTTTATGGAGTTTCTTTATTAATTTCTCAGTCAGCTTTTAACTGTTTAAAAAATCCGCAAAAATATCAAATTCGGTTTTTAGATCGGGCATCTGTTAAAGGTAGAGATGAACCTATTAATGTTTATGAAGTGCTGGATGGTGAGCTTGATTCTGTCCGAGAGTTAAAATTAAAAACTCAGGCAAATTTTGCATTAGGTTTAGAGTATTATCGTTTAGGAGATTTAGTTTCTGCTAAAGATTATTTTGAGAAAGTATTAGCAGTTAATTATTCAGATAAAACAGCTCAACTTTATTTAGAAAGAATTGATAAGTTAATGGTAACTGGCGTTCCTAAAAATTGGAAAGGGGTTTGGGCATTTACTCAGAAATAATACCGTTTCACGGAAGTCAAAAGTCAAAAGTAATATTTTATAGACTCAAAACTTTGATACTACCTTGGTTAATAATAGGTTGAAAATCTACAATAATTTCACTGCCATTAGAATAAATAAGACGCAGTTTGTATTTAGATTCTCGAGTAACACTGGTAATGATATAAGCCATAATTAACTTATATGTTAATAAATCAAATATTATAGACGAATAACTTATGTCAAATTTTATTTCAAAAATGTATAATTTACTTTTTGATTTAAAAATAGTTGATGATTAGTTCAAGCTATGTTATAATAATTATTATATAATTAAAAACTTTAGCGATCTGATTGATTACTAAATACTTAGATTAAAACAAATGGCAAGAGGTGACATCATAAGAAAACTATTTAAGAGCTTCTCACAAGAAAATAGAGAAGAATTTTATGCTGTTGCTAAACAACTAATTCAAGAAGAAAAAGATAAAAATCATACTTTATTAGCTCAGGATTTAGAAAGAATACTCCAATCAAGTTATCCTAGAAAATTGGTATCTAATACTTCACCATGGAATGTCTATCCTGAAGTGCCTAAAGATAAAGATACAGGTTTACCTTTAATAATTATTTCTAGATATGAACTAGGATGGGAAAATGTAGTTTTATATCCCGAAAATCAAGAAATATTAGAAAGAATAATTCAAGAAAATAGAAAGCAAGAAATTATCTATTCTTACGGCTTAAGACCTAGCTCAAAATTATTGTTTTGTGGTCCTCCTGGTTGTGGAAAAACTTTAACAGCAAAAGTTTTATCAAGCTTGCTAAATTTGCCACTGGTTTATGTCAGTCTTCCGGCTGTATTTTCATCTTACCTGGGAGAAACAGGAGTAAACTTAAAGAAAATATTTGATTATGTTCATAATGGAGAATGGGTTGTTTTATTGGATGAATTTGACGCAATTGCTAAGGATAGAAATTCTCCCAATGAACATGGAGAAATACAACGTCTAGTTAATAGTCTTCTGCAATTAATAGATCAATCTAACAAGCAAAGTATTTTCATTGCTGCAACCAATCATCAATCACTTTTAGACCCTGCTATATGGAGAAGATTTGATGAGGTACTTTTTTTTGATAAACCTAATTCTGAGTTAAGGTATTTATTGTTAAAAAAAAACTTATCTAGTATTCAGTATCAAGATATAGACTTAGAAAAATTTGCTGCAAATCTCAAAGGTTGCACAGGAGCAGATATAGAAAGAATTTGTGCAAATGCAATAAAATCTGTGATTTTACGGAGCGAGCATCATCTAACAGAAAAAGATCTGGAAATAGCAGTTAGCCATTATTTGGAAAGAAAAGCTATAGTAGAAAAGTCGATAAAATTTATGGAATCAGACATGAAAGGAGAAAATGAATAGTCAATTTGAGCATCTACAACTACCAAGAATTGATATAGAATTACCGAAACGCATCAAAGGTGGTGGAGGTGGAAATAAAAGAGATAACCGTGATTTTCACGGTAGAAAGCTATTAGCTGAAGCATTAACAATTATCGAAAGACCTGTTAAAGAATATACTCCTTTTGGTATTAATCCAAAACTTATATTTAAGTTGAAACTAAGAAGTAAAGATAGTTTGCAAGATAATGATGTAACTGGTTTAGGACTTAATATCCTAGAAAAAGGTACCAAGTCAGATGAAGCTATTGTTGTTTTTTCCTCAGATGATAATTTAACTGAATTTAGGCGAAAATTAGAATGTTATAGTGGCTTGATTGATGATAGTCCTGAATATGGATATTTAGATGCTATTGAAGAATTAGTACGTCTAGAACCACAGGATAGAATCGGACCTTTGTTAAGGTTAGAACCATTAGAACCTGGTGAATTAGTACCTCTTGACCTTGAGTTATGGCATACGGGTAATCCAAAAGAAATGGGAGATTATATAAATAATTTGAATGACTTTTTAAGCACATTTCAAGAATACCCAGGCATGAGAGTTACCGATAGATATATTGGTGAATATATGTGTATGACTCGTATAAAAGTTCGACAAGAAGTTTGAGAAATTCTATTAGCAGAAGACGCAGTTAAGGAAATAGATAGAAGACCAAAACCAGCATTTGAAAATTCTAGTCAACTTAGTATCTCAATATCAAAACTTCCAGAAATTATTTCTCCTCCTTCAGATGCTTGTGGGATATTAGTCATAGATTCAGGTGTGCAAAGAGGGCATCCATTAATTGGTTCAGCTTTGGGTGATACAGAAGTTTTTTCTGACCCTAATCATACTTTTATTACTGGAGGTTCTGATGATGGAGATGAAACTGGCGGACATGGTACAGGAGTTTCTGGAGTTGCAATTTATGGCGATCTTTTCAAATGTCTTGAAGAGAAAAATTTTCAACCTCAAGTTTGGTTATTTTCAGCTCGTGTAACTAATGAAAATAATGAATATGATCCAGATTTATTACTAGAAAATCAATTGGAAAAAGCAGTTGCATATTTCACTGATTATTATCCTAATTGTAAAGTTATTAATATTTCTTTAGGAGATAATAATTTAGTTTATCGAGATGGTCATAAACAATTTCTTCTAGCTGCTAAAATTGATGAAATTGCTTATCGTTTACAACATAAAAATATTCTGTTTGTTATCTCTGCTGGTAATTTTGATTATCCACCAAAATCTGACGAATCTAGACAAGAAGATAACGAACTTCTACGACAAAAATATCCAAATTATCTCTTCAGTGAAAATTCACAAATTATAGAACCTGCTACTGCGGCGATCGCCTTAACAGTAGGTTCTTTGTCTATGGGAAAAGGCAGCTTCCAGTATCCAGAAGATGCTAGTAGAAATGCTATTGCTAAGGTAAAAGGATATCCTTCGCCATTCACAAGAATTGGATTTGGTA
>NZ_JAAHGT010000348.1 GCF_010672385.1 Okeania sp. SIO2F4 | reverse complement strand
TCAAGGAGAGGTAAATTATTAATAATTAATTATTAATTGTTGAAAAGATATCCTCGATCGCCTCAGTCGCATTGAGGTTTACACAAAAGGAGGAAAAACAGAATTTTTACAATCATCTTTGATTCAAGATGGAGTGATTCGCTGTTTTGAAGTGATAGGAGAAGCAGTCAAACTGCTTTCTCCAGAATTAAGACAAAGTTATTCAGATATTCCCTGGGGAAGAATTGCTGGATTTCGAGATGTCTTGATTCATAACTATGCTGGAATAAACTTGGATGAAGTTTGGAATGTAGTAGAATATAACTTACCAGACTTAAAACCGAAAATTGTACAAATTTTATCGGAAATAAATAATGAGACTTGAAAATGCAAATCTATATACTGAATTCTATAAATAATGAGTTATGCTTTCCTAAAAAAACGGTGCGTTACGCTTTCCTACGGAATGCTGCGCAAACGCTAACACACCCTACTGGACTGACTAGGTGTCTGGATCTCTCCTGCTCCCCTGCTCTCCCACTCCCTTACTCCCCTACTCCCTACTCCCTACTCCCTACTCCCTAATTATGAATACAGAAACTTGGACATTTATCTTCGTGACAATTTCCTTGATGCTTTACCTATATATTGGGTGGCGATCGCGAGTCCAAGACAGTAAAGGCTTTTTTGTTGCCGATCGAGGTGTACCTGCAATTGCTAATGGTGCTGCCACAGCAGCGGACTTTATGTCTGCAATTTCATTTATTTCTATGGCAGGAGCACTGTCAATTTTAGGTTATGATGGCTCTTATTATGCAGCAGCAGGAACAGGAGGTTATATACTCTTGGGATTACTCCTTGCTCCGTATCTGCGAAAGTTTGGTAAATATACTTTACCAGATTTTATAGGCGATCGCTACTACTCTAATATTGCTCGTATCGTTGCGGTTATTGCTGCCCTGATTATATCCATAACTTTTGTTGTTGGGCAAATGCGAGGTGTTGGTATTGTCTTCAGTCGATTTTTGGAAGTCCCCATTGAAGTTGGTGTTGTCATCGGTATGGTTATAGTTGCCTTCTTCGCCATATTAGGAGGAATGAAAGGTATTACTTGGACTCAGGTCGCTCAATACTTTATACTTATTGTTGCTTATTTGATTCCAGCTATTGCCATTAGCAATATTCTGACAAATATTCCGCTCCCACAATTCGCTTTTACTTTTGGTGATATTGTAGAAAAACTAAATCAAGTTCAGGTTGACTTAGGTTTTCCCGAATATACTGCTGCTTTCACCAAAACAACCATGCTAGATGTTCTATTCATAACTATTTCTGGCATGGTTGGTATTGCTAGTTTACCCCATGTTATTGTTCGTTTCTATACTGTACCTAACGTGAGAGCAGCTAGATATTCTGTAGCTTGGGCATTATTGTTTATTGCCATTTTTGCGACAACTGTTCCCGCTTTAGCTGCTTCTGCACGATACAATTTAATTGATAGTTTACACAACAAAACTGTGGAGGAGGTGCAACAGTTAGACTGGGCGACAAAGTGGCAAAATACAGGTTTGTTAGAATTCAGCGATAAAAATAATGACGGTCGTTTGCAGTTGACTCCAGATACAGAGACTAATGAAATTATTCTTGATCCAGATATTATTACTCTCTCCACTCCAGAAGTAGCTAAACTCGCTCCTTGGGTAATTGCTTTAGTGGCAACAGGAGGGTTAGCTGCTGCTTTGTCTACTGCATCGGGTTTGTTATTAGTGATTTCTAGTGCCATTGCTCACGATGTTTATTATCGCCTCATTAACCCAGAAGCATCAGAGTCACAAAGATTAATGCTCGGCAGAATAATGGTAGTATTGGCAATCGCCTTTGCTGGTTATTTCGGCATCAATCCCCCCGGTTTTGTAATTGAGATAGCAATTTTGGGAATTGGTGTCGGTGCTGCTACTTTTTTTCCAGCAATTATTTTGGGAGTGTTTGATAAGCGCACTAACCGGGAAGGAGCAATAAGCGGTATGGTAGTTGGTTTAGTATTTACAACCATCTATATTATTGGTGTAAGATTCTATGGAATGCCAACATGGTTTTTGGGATTGTCCGATCAGGGTATCGGTACAGTGGGAATGTTATTGAATTTTGTTGTGACTTTGGTAGTATCTCGGATGACAGTTCCTCCACCATGGGAAATACAAGAGATGGTGGGAGAGTTGCGATCGCCTCTAGGTGAAGTCAGAAGTCAGAAGTCAGAAGTCAGAAGTTAAATTCTTGCTCGCTTGCATTTTTGGTTAGTTTGTGTATTTGTTTAAAAAGGAGTGATATTGCATCTGCAAAGCTGCACTATAGAACTCCGTTCCCCAGCTATTATACTAATTCATAAAATAATAGCATTAATTGATGATCAGGAACAGTTTCCATTGCATAAGTTGTTTCGTCATTATTAGAAAATTATACTTCAAAGACGTTGTTATCGTATTCCATGACAATTGTTCCTACTTGTCCTTTATATAGAGTAATAGGTTTTTCTGTTTCAAAATGCTTTGCTTGGCGATCTTCAGTTAATGCCACTATATCTAATTCTTTTAATCTAGTCATCAGAATACCTCACTTACTAACAGGATAACAATTAGTTAATCTAGGAAAATCTTCCCCTGTACGAATTATCCAAGCAACTAAAATTAGGGATTCTCCTACATTAGTTTTCAGAAAGAATTTCATATTATATATACAATATTCATTGATTTGACGAATAATAACTGATTCATTAAGGGCAGCTTATTTAATTGCATTTTTTAGAATATCTACATTTTCTAGAGTAATTCCTAGTTTACTTTGAAAGATAGTTGCTTTATTTTTTCCTTTTTGATCGTTAAAATTAAGACAATAATTTTCAATCATAAACTTTGGTTTATTTATCTCCTTCTGGATTATAATTGAATTGAGATTTGGGGAGGTAGGGGCGGGTTTAGCCATAAATTCATCACTTTTCACCTAAAATTGAATAAACCCGCCCCTCAATTTTCAACCGCAAAACAATTTTAATTTTATTGTTAAAACGGTGGTAGAGATTGTAAGTGAGAGTTATTTGACTGCATTAATCTACCTACTTTGTTTCTGACAACTCTGAAGTGAGTGTCCTGACTCTTGCTCCTACCTTCCCACTATCAATCACTCAAGGAAAAACTGATGCGTTTTAATTACAGAAAAATTGTTATTGTACTGACTATTATACTTACAATAGTAATAATTATTGGTAATTTATATGTTCTGAAAAAAATTTCAGTAGCCTATGGAATTCTAAGTCTAAGACCTACTTCTCTGTTTACTAGAGCTTATGTGCGATGTAAATACCCCCAAATAATATCTTTCATGCAATTGATAGAATCTTTTTTCCAGCCTTTATTCATTGCCACTTTAGTTGAAGTTATTTTAATTTTAGTCTTAATGATAAGCAATATTATATCCAAGTGTCAGGCTATGATGGGTGCTACAATTCTCTGTTTTTTGTATCTAATTTTAATTATCTATTATGAACTTACATTTAGTTATTGTATTTATGGTACTTAAGTAATAATCTCACCCAGCCAACGGCTAATAGTTTTCTGTCCGTCGGGAAAATATTTTTTAGCTTTTGACAGCCATTTTTCCAGTTTAAATAATCCCCCTAACCAATTATCTGCATTCTCAAAAATTTCGCTAATTTTCTCTTTTAATTCATGTAAAGGATACCGAAAAAGCTATATCAGACTTTAAAAAAGTCGCCGACTTATACAAACAACAAGAAAATCAAAAGTGGCATAAAGACTCTCTAGATCCACTCAAATAATTACGAGCATTTTAGTATTTGTAGGTTGGGTTGAGGCAACGAAACCCAACATCAACCTAAAACATAAAGGTGTTTTATTTGGGTTTCACTTGATTCTACACAACCTACTTTTATTAAATTGAACTGATAACTGAAATAGTATTTGTAGGTTGCCTTGAGGTAAGGAAACCCAAAATCAACCTAAAACATAAAGGTGTTTTAGTTGGGTTTCACTTGGTTCTACCCAACCTACTTTTATTAAAAGATGACGGCAATTTTGATTGAGGTACACTACAATATGGAAAGAAAAGAGTTTAATCCCCCCAACCCCCTTGGTAAGAGGGGCTTAATAATTTATAACTTTATTCTAATGGTATTAGACTCTAAAAATCAAAATCAAGACCGCATTCCACGAGTAATATCAATTGACATTTTGCGCGGACTTGTAATGGTGCTAATGACCTTAGACCATGTACGATCATTTTTCTCTAATGCTGACTTTAACCCCTTAGACCTTACCCAGACAAATATTCCCCTATTTCTGACACGCTGGATAACCCATCTTTGCGCCCCCACATTCATTTTTCTAGCAGGAATAGGAGCTTATCTGTCTCTCAAACGTGGCAAAACCAAGCAACAACTTTCTCGCTTTTTATTACTTCGAGGTCTGTGGTTTATTTTTCTAGACTTAACAGTAGTGCGTTTGAGCTGGAGGTTTGACCTGAGTCACATTTTTTCTACTGCTGGAGTATTATGGGCGATCGGTTGTTCGATGATTTTCTTGGCAGCAATAATTTATCTTCCTACTCGGATAATAGCAACAATTGGAATTTTGCTAATACTCGGACATAATCTTTTTGATAATGTACAAGCAAAGCAATTAGGAAATATTGGTTGGTTGTGGGCAATACTTCACGAGCGCACAATGATTGAACCTATTTTTGGGTTTCGCTTATTTATCCTCTATCCTCTGATTCCTTGGATAGCAGTAATGGCATTAGGTTATGCTTTCGGAACGCTGTTTGAAATGGAAAAATATCGGCGACTTCAGCTATTAAGAAAAATAGGTTTAAGTACGATCGTTGCTTTTATTATTATTCGAGCAACTAATATTTATGGCGACCCGAAACCTTGGTCAATTCAGTCTAGCTTTCCTGATACCTTACTATCGTTTATCAATTGTCATAAATATCCACCTTCTTTACTATATTTATTAATTACACTACCTCTAGCCATCCTATTACTTTATTATTTTGAAAAATCAAACATACGTTATTTTAAACCATTAATTATATTAGGTCAGCAACCATTATTTTTCTATATTATCCACGTTTGGTTAATTCATATAACTGCTATTTTATTTGCCTTGTCTAGATATGGTCTAACACCTTTTACTTTCTCCCAAGTAGGCATCAGTTGGAAACCAAAAGCATTTGGGTATGATTTACCAATTGTTTATTTAATTTGGTTGTTAATAACTTTCCTGTTATACATTATCTGTGACTGGTTTGCTAAGTATAAGAAAAAGCATAGAGATAAGTGGTGGTTGAATTACCTATAAAGATCGGATTTTCCTAGCATTATAATTCAGTAGAAGATACTGATAACTGATAACTGAAATGGCTGGTTCGCTAAGTATAAGAAAAAGCATAGAGATAAGTGGTGGTTGAATGTAAGCATTCAGCTATTAGCATTCAGCTAGCCTCCTGGGTCGTAACTGCGGCCTTCAGCTTTTATTTGAATCAAGTAAAGACTAAGGTTAGTTGAGAGAAATATTTCATTCATAACTTTTAATTGTCTTTGAATACTAATTCCTTCTTCCAAGATAATGAGTTAATAACTCATAGCTGATAGCTGTTAGCGCAGCTCCTCCGCAGGAGGCAAGAGGCTAGCTGACGGCTGAATGCTTACGGTTGAATTACCTGTAAAGAACATATTTATCTAGGGATATATTCTGGTTATATTAAATATATATTCTATCATTTAAAAAAAAGAATGTGGCGTGAATAATTTAGTCAATAAAATGGTTTTAACCAGATGTATACTTGCTCAAATAAAATTGTTTCACAGTAAAAAATGATAATCATACCTCTTTCTACTGACTACTGATTATTGAATACTAGAAGATGATAATTATGACTAACTGATATAATATCTGATTAACCAATTTAAGTATTATTTGATTAACATTGATCTATGGGTCATCCTTCTTATACTCCTCCATGGTTCCTAAAAAATGGTTTAGCAATGACTCTTTATGCAGCGTTTTGGATACCCCGTTTTTGGGAAGAGACTACTACATTTCCTGAGCCTCCTTACCAAGATACAATTTTTATTGGTGCAAATGATGTGCCAATTTTTGGCTGGATGGCTATTCCAGAAAACCCAAAAGGTACAATTATTGCGACTTATGGAATTACAGGAGAGCTAGATAATCAATGGTTCTTACAACTATTAGGACGCAAAGCTTACGCTCAAGGTTATGCCATTATTTTATTTGATTGGCGTGCCCATGGCAAGACAGCATTACTATCACCAACTCTAACTTCAGATGGGATTTATGAAGGGCAAGATTTTGTTCATATTGCTGCTCAAGCAAAAGCAATGGGTTGTCCGCCAAATTTTTGGTTTACTGCCTATTCTTTAGGAGGACAACTAGCACTTTGGGGTGCAAAAGTAGCAGAAAATTTGGCTCCAGAATTAGGATTAGCAGAAACAGATATTGGTGGTTGTGCAGTTATTTGCCCCAGTCTAGAAGCTCAACGTTCTCTCTCTTATTTAGATAGTCATCCTTTAGGAAGAAACTTGGATAAAGGAATTAGTAAAAACCTCAAAAAATTAGTTTACTTAATTCACGAGCATCATCCAGATTGTATAGACCCAGAGGCAATTGAACGAGCAGATTCTATCTGGAAATTTGATGAAGAATTTATTATCAAAGGACTAGGATTCTCATCAGTAGAAGCCTACTATAAAGCAACAAGTCCCTTATATTTTTTGCCTAATCTTCAGAAAAAAACATTGATTATTTATGCTGAAGATGACCCACTATTTGACCCAACAATTGTGCCAGATTTAAAAGCTGCTTGTAAAAATAATTCTGCCATCGATTTGATTGTAACTCGTTACGGTGGTCATGTGGCTCATATTAGTAATCGATCGTGTCAAAAACTTGCCCAAGATGCCGATATTTGGTGGGCATGGAATCGAGTTTTTGAATGGATTAAAAAACATGAAACAGCAACATTAACTACTGCAGTTGCTGTCTAATTTAATCATCAGGAATTGGGCAATATTCCTAATTCCTGAAACTTATTTTGTAGTCAATATTTAGCTAATTAATATAGCACTATACATTAGACATCTCCAGAAAAGAGGGAACACTTAACTGGGAACACTTAACTGGGAAAAATAATTGATAATTTCTCCATAAGAATTGATTTAATTTTTTATTGTTGGAGATGTCTATTAAGTGTAGGACACTGGCAAAAGTTTTCTATTTTTGCGTTTTGCTTTCTTTGTGGCAGTATAACTTATGACAAATTGATTTGAGAAGTTGATTTTAAGGGTAACTATGGCTAATATTTCGGTGCCAGCAGCCAGCTCCTCGTCAGATCCCGCCCAAAAAATTCTACTGACTTGGTTCTGGTTCTTCCTAAGTTCAAGTCGTTCGTGCAGCGTCTTCGTTGGGAATTTTCTTGATTTTGCAGTTAATTAAAACACTGAATAATTAAGCATAAAGAACACCTTTGATTTGGATTATTTTGATTTTTATGTTTACATTTATGGGGTTAGCTTTGGTAGTTTTTCCTTATATTATTCCTATCAAAATTATTATTTACCGATAAATTGTGGGTATGCGCCTCCCCTTTTAAGGGGAAAAAAGACTTCATCTCTCCAATATGATTTTGTATCTATATTTGCAAAACGAAAGAAGATGCCTATAACTAGAAAAAAAATAACCGAAAATTTAATTAAAGTATTGGATTTATTTAGTTTAATTTTCATAATTAGATTTAGTATGAGTAGCAAAAATATACTTAGGCGTCATGTAAAAATAAGTTCTACAAATTTGATCTGAAATAGATTGTGAAATCTAGGTTCCATTAAAAAAAACTGTTCAGGTTATTCTTACACGACTCCTTATAGCAATCAGGAATCAGAGGTGAGAATTTTACTACTCCCTAAAAGTCTAAAATATGGTGGTTATGATATTCATAAGATACAGTTTTTTCCTTCTTCTCTGTTGCCTGTTGCTTGTTGCCTATAGGTTTACACTTACAATTCAGATTTAGATGGCGATATTAAAATTTAACATATTATCTTTATGAACCCCAAAATTGATTGGCATTCATCCCGGGGCTACCTAAATTTTTCTGTAAATTTAGTTACAGTATTTTAGCAAGATAGAGAATAATGCAGTCTTACATTTTAATTAAACAGCTAGCTTTTATAGTATTTAACGTGGAAAGCTCGTGAGAGAAAGTCCGATTGATAATCCCCTTTATTTATAAACTCATAATTCTTTAATATTAAGCTATATAGGCGTTACAGAAAAGAGATATAATTTCTAGGATTTCTCAACCTACAGATTCTGAGCTTTTTTACATTTTCAGAATAAAAATAGTACAGTTAATTATGACAAAGCGTCAAATCTAAAGAAAATAATGTTATCTTCACTACAGAGATTTTTAACTTTCATCAAAAAAAAAAGAATCGAGTATTTTTCTGGGAAAATTGTGAGTATTGATACGGTTAAAAATAGATATCTTCTTTAAATTCAAGTAGAACGTTATGAGAAAAAATTGATGAAAATATTTGTCTGAAGTAACTCGTAAAGTTTAATTTTTTTTCACGCATATATACTTATCTATTGAAGGAGAAGACTATGTGGGAGTATCTACCACTTTTAAACGAACACAATTTACCCTATCCAGATACAATACATCCCATTGTTGTCCACTTCGTAATTGCGATGGTATTATTTGCCTTCCTATGTGACATTATTGGTTACTTCACTCGTAATTTTCGTTTATATGAAGTAAGCTGGTGGAATATGTTTTTTGCCACCATTTCTATTTTTATTGCCATAATATTTGGTCAGTTTGAAGCTGGTCTGGCACAACCTTATGAAGCAGTTCAACCTATCTTAAACTTACATACATTAATTGGTTGGTCTCTCTCAGGAATCATCGCTGCTCTCACTGGTTGGCGTTATGTGATTCGTTCTAACAACACAGAAAAATTACCGATGCCATATCTGGGATTAGGATTTTTGCTAGTAGTTGTAGTTTGCTTTCAAGTCTATCTTGGAGATGAACTAGTTTGGGTGTATGGATTACACACAGTCCCAGTAGTGG
>NZ_JAAHGT010000347.1 GCF_010672385.1 Okeania sp. SIO2F4 | reverse complement strand
TAGCATATTATCAAAACTAATCCAAAATATTGCAATTCAAGAAAGGGAAAACTATTCTCAGTTAAACAGTGAAAGCCTTCCCTAATTTCAAACCTAATCAATTTTTCAGCAGACCCTAATTAGGGTTTGCTTTTGGAAAGTCTTTTAGTAGGGGTAGGAGTCAGGAGTCAGGAGTCAGGAGTCAGGAGAAACAGGGAATTTAGAGGAGTTAGGAGTAAGAATTGTCCCTTTATTTTTCTGCCTTTGTCTGCCCAAAATGCGCTCCTTTTTGAGCTTTTTAATCCAAAAAGCTGGCACTTTTTTCAACCTCGAAAGGCTGAAAATTTTATATATCAATGGTTTGAGAATTAATCAACAAGCCCTAATTAAAAATAGAACAGTAGAAAACTTTACCTAACTTTCTTCAATCTCCCTTATTCCAAGTTAACAATAGACTTTTCCAGAAATAAAAAATCAATCAATGATTATCTATAAACTATCAATTACTGCTCCCCAATCCCTCTTTCTCTGGAGATATCTAATAAAAAGTACAACCTTAATAATTAAGCAACCCTAGCAATAATAGTGCGGTGACGGTGAGTATTGCAAATTATTTTCGGAGCTGAAAAACCAGCATCAACCAACTCCTTTTCAATATCCAAAGTAAAGTATTCATCCAAATAAGGTTCCGTACTCTTCAACAAAGTAAAAATATGAGGAGCCATCGTAGCATAAACCTCCGACTTAGGATTCATATCCATAATAGCAATACTACCATTTGAACGTAATAACCGCCTTGCCTCCCGAAAGATTTTTCCAGTAGCAAATTGTGGTAATTCATGGCATACCAAACAAATAGAAACTAAATCAAAAGAATCATCAGGTAAACCAGTCGCTTCAGCAGCAGCATGAACCCAATTAATATCCAAATTTTGCTGTTGAGAACGATACAAACCAACTGCTAAAAAATAAGGTGATAAATCTACCCCTGTAAACTTAGCTTCAGGGAAAACTTTTTGTAGGGGAAAAGTATTTAATCCCACACTACATCCTAAATCTAAAACATCTTTTGGTGTAGAAATTTCTGCTTTTAAAATATCAAGAAAACTTTGACGAAGTCTAGCATCTCCACCAATACCTTCTTCCGGCCAAATTCCTGCATGAACTGCCAATGATGCTACTTCTACTTCTGTGGCAGCTTGCCAACTCATATTACCTTTTTCATAAGCATGAAATGAAGTGAGGTAATATTCAGGATATGTCAAATTAGGATTATTTACTATTTCCCATTCTTTATTCCAATTACATTCAGAAAGTTCTTTTGCTTGTTTCCGCCAAGGAACGCCAATTTTTTCTGCACGTTTAATAATCATCTTTCGTGCTTGAGTTTGAGCAAAATTAGCTAGTGGTTTAATTGAGAGAATTCCATTGACTAATTTTGTTGCTAAATTAGGCTTAGATTTGAAAGTAGTAGTCATTTCAGTTATCAGTTATCAGTTATCAGTTATTAGTTATCAGTACCTCTGACTAAAGTCGGAAATTTGAAATAATGAATCGAAGTTTTTTTTCATCCCCTTAAAAAGGGAAGGCTAATAATTCATTTTTTGGTGATTTTTTATCCGAAAAATAATCTGTGAAAATTAATTCTTTTATTCTGTGAATCGAGAAACTTAATTTGTTGATTCTACAGACTATAACGCGACATTTATCTCTAAACGTACCGTAGCACTATAGTTGTTTCTGTTTTTTTTAATCTGTTCAAAACTCATTGCATTTATTCTCTAAATCGAGAAACTTAATTTGTTGATTCTACAGACTATAACGCGACATTTATCTCTAAACGTACCGTAGCACTATAGTTGCTTTCTGGTTTTTTTAATCTGTTGAAAGTTCATGGTTTTTCTTCTGTAAATCGACAAATTTAATTGATTGATTCTACAGACCATAACTCGACACTTATATCTAAACGTACCGTAGCACTATAGTTGCTTTCTGGTTTTTTTAATCTGTTTAAATTGCTCCAAGAATTTCACATCCATCTATAAACTACTTAAATTTTCCCAAAACTAACTGTTTTTATTTCCATATAATTCCTGAAAAACCTTTTCTTGGATATACTTTAAGAGGTAATTTAGACTTAAATGAACGACCATCTAAATCAAAGTAAGTTATTGAAATATCAATAGTTGAACCAAATTTTAACCATTGAATTCTACCAGTAGCTCCAAAAGCAGTAGATAATTTTTCACGATGTTCTAATAAAACAATTTCATTTTTTGGATCAAAACAGTTCTCAATTTGTTCAATTTTCTGTTCTCTGGTAAATCCATCTCCGGTGTTAATTCCATCTTCAAAAATATTTTTAATCTCCTCTGGTGAAGAATCTAAACGAATCCTTACTGCTGGACGATTTCCTATATTTGATACTACTAAATCATAGAATATGTTAACATTACCCGGTTCACCATTTACATCAATATATGCAACAATAATTGGTCGATTTGACTTTTTCCAAAGTAATAGTGTAGAACAAAATGATACCAATGAAATAATAATAGCCAAAAACGAGAATAATGTTCTTATCTCATCTAGCGATGAAAAAATCATACAAATATAATGTGAAAGAGTCTTAAATTTTCTACCTATTTTAGAGCATTTTAGATTTTTAGACAATTATCAAGTATCAAGAGGTAAAAAGCAGGCAAACAGAATTAATTAGGGTTTGCTGAAAAAGTATTTTTAGACGTTGCATGCAACGTCCGTACGGGAGTAGGGGAGTAATTTTTGTGCCCTTGTCTGCTCAAAATGCTAACTTTTTGAGCTTTTTTAACTGAAAACTAGGTACTTTTTTCAACCATAAAAAGGCTAAAACCTTTATTGTTAATAGTTTGAAATTTACAGCAGTTTCGGAGGTGCGTGAGGTACAAAGTTTTATAACTTCAGTAAATAGGGAAAAGATAGTAGTATTCACCTGTACCTCAGCATCCTAAAAAGTGCTGTAATCAGCAGAGAAATAATTAATTGCACAAATACAAATATTTTTTTTAATTTGTCATCTACAAATAACTGATAACTTTTATTAATATTATTGAGCTATCAATAATATTGAGTAAATTATTACTCTGTTTAAACTATTAACTGTTAACTAATAACTGCTAACTGATAACTGATAACTGTTAACTGATAACTGAATATTACCTTTGCAAATTTCTTGGATCTAGAGCATCTCGTAACCCATCTCCTAATAAATTAAAAGCTAATACAGTTAGAATAATTAATAATGCTGGAGGCCAAACCAACCAAGGTTGTAACACTAAAATTGAAGCATTCGTAGCCAAAGATAACATATTTCCCCAGGAGGGGTCTGGTTGTTGAATACCTAAACCAATCAAACTTAAAACTGATTCTGAGATAATAAAGCTAGGAATAGCCAAAGTTGCTGAAATGATTACATAAGTTGCTGTTTGGGGTAATACATGACGAACAATGATATAAAAAGAATTTGCCCCCATCGCCCTTACCGCTTGGACAAATTCTCGTTCTTTGATAGATAATACTTGTCCACGAATGACCCTAGCTAATCCTGCCCAACTAATAAATGAAGTAATGACCACAATTAATAGAAATCTTTGGGCACTGGTTAAACCAGGAGGCAAGACAGCGGCAAGTGCTACTAATAAATAAATTCCTGGAATTGTCATTAATACTTCAGCGAAACGCATCAAAATACTATCGACCCAACCACCAAAGTAACCAGAAATTCCACCAATAATCATTCCCAAGGGAAAGTAGATTGTAATTCCTACTAAACCTATAAACAAACTAATCCTACCACCAAAAAGTAAACGGCTAAATTGGTCTCGTGCTTGTTCGTCAGTACCTAGTAAGTTAAATTTGGCTTCACCTGTGGTTCCAAATAAATGTCTATCCCAGGGCAAAATCCCTAAGAGTTTATAGGGTGTTCCTTGAACAAATAAACCCAGAGGGGATGGTTTATCCAACTCTACGTTTAATTCCCGGAGTCCAGTTTCTAAATCTACTGGTCCTTGAGTTGTTGGGTAAACGTGGGGTCCAATAAATTCACCTGCTTGATTTTGCCAGTAAATTTGAGTAGGTGGTAGTAGGGAACCATTAGGTTGAGATGTGTAAGGGTCATAAGGAGCAATAAAGTCAGCAGTAATTACTACTAGATAAAAAATTAATAGTAATAATGCGCCAAATCTTGCTAGAGGATTTTTTTTAAGATTTTTCCACCATTTCATAGATTTAATAGGGAGTAGGGAGTAGGGAGTAGGGAATAGGGAATAAGGAGTCAGGAAGAAAAGAAATAGATTAGAGATTTGGGAACTATGACTCTTATGGAGATAGTTATAGTATTTTTTTCATTAAGACAGATTTTATATCAATCAGGAAGGAATTATCTTAATAATTAGCGATCAAAAAAAACTTTTTGCTCGTTTCTACTGATAACCGATCGATTAAATTACTCCTAAATCATAAAATAACTAATTACTCAGATTTAATATTATAAGTAGTTAAGCCAAATTAATTTTATATTTGGTACTTAAGTATAAGTATTAGTTCTACTTAATCAAGTATACAAATATATTTTTTTCTCCTACTCCCTACTCCCTACTCTCTACTCCCTTAAGAGGATTATAAAAAAAAGAACCTGTTTGGGGTGGTAGTTTAGGATTTAACACAACTTCCACAATACTTTTCAAAACTCCTGTGAGAGGAATTGCCAGTATTACTCCTAATAGTCCTCCTATTTTACCACCTAATAGTAATGCGGCAAAAATAATTACTGGGCTAAGTCCGGTTAAATTACCCATGACTCTAGGAGCAACTATATTATCTTTAACTTGCTGCATAGCGATCGCTACTATTAAGACTTTTAATGTTAACCACAAATCTATAAATGCTACGATAATACCTACAGTACCAATGCCCAAGGTTGCTCCAATAAATGGAATTAGTTCCATTGCACCTATAAATACTGCAAATAATAGGAAATAGGGAACTCCTAGAAACCAAAAAGCTAGAGATAAAGTAGTTGCCATAAATAACCCTAATAGCAACTGCCCAGAAACAAAATTTTGAAGATTACCTTCTAGGGATTGTGTAAATACATTTCGTACTTTTGGAGCAATAATACTAGTAAGATTATCCCACAGTCTTTCTCCATCTAGGAGCATATAAAACGAGATTACTAAGATTAAGATTAAGTCGAAAAACCAGTTAACAGTTCCTAGTAATAAACCCAAACCAGTAGTAGCGATCGCCTGTATTTCTTCTTGAGCTTTTGTTGATAGTTGCTGTTGCAAAATCCTGACATCAAAAGGTAAATTATTAAATTCACTCCAGGTTTGAAATTCTGTCAATTGTAATCTTGCCGACTCTAACAATTCTGGAAAATTTAACCACAATTGTCGAGCTTGATTAAATACTGGTGGTGCAATAGTTAGACCAATAACTAAAACTATCAAAGCAGCCATTAAATATACTAAACCTGCTGCCAAACTTCGAGGTAAAAATATTTGTAATTTAGCCACTGGATAGTTGAGCAAAAATGCTACTAATCCTGCTGTAATCAAGATACTAACAATTTCACCTACAAAACTAATTGCCCCAATAGTAAACCAACCTGTCACTAATAATAATAACCATGTAATTAAAAATCGTTGAAGAGGTGAAAATATAATATTCATAAAGTTAGTAATGGGTAATTAGTAAGGTATTAGAATGGTTCAAAATTTTGTTGTCCTGCATTGTAATGGTATTAAAAAAGGGAGTAGGTTGGAGGTAGGGACGTTGCATGGAACGTCCCTACAGAGTAGAGGGAAAGAATTGATGATTTTTGCGTATGGGATTGATTTGATTTTTGATTATCACGCCTATGTCTATTTTTTAATTTCTTCCCACACCCCCCACACGGATCACGCTTCCCACACTCTCTCTACCATTACGCGAGCACCACCACCCAAAATTTATTATGGGATGGCAGGTTTGCGGAACTTGATTTAGCTACTAATTACTAGAGCTTAATCATAACTAATTATTCAAACATTGTATAAGTAGTTAAGCCAAATTATTTGTATATTTACTACTCATACTAAATCGGCTTTACCAAAGAATTAAGGTTTAAAGCTTCTAGGCATCAAGGCGAAAAAAAATATTTTTAGTCAATCCTCTTCTTTTTGGCTAGCTATCAGCTTTTTCAGCTATTGTGTAAATTCCTGGCTTCAGTTAGCCGGATAGTTTTTCAGGGGTTTAAATCCCTCTATCAACCTTTGAAAAACTAACAACTGAGTTTTGAGCGCTTCTTTAAGGAGAGCCAATTATTAATTGTTAATTATTAATTATTGAAGTAGTCGTACAAAATTAGTTACCGAAAAATTAAGGTTTAAAGCCTCTACGCATTAAAGGAAAAAAAAAGAAAAAAAATTCCTTATGCTGCAAAATTTCTTATGGAATAGCCGGTTTGCGGAAGTTGATTTAGCTACTAATTCTTGGAAAATTGTATAAGTAGTTAAGTCAAATTATTTGTATATTTACTACTCATACTAAATCGGCTTTACCAAAGAATTAAGGTTGAAATCCTCTACGCATTAAAGGAAAAAAAAATTTTAGTCAATCCTCTTTTTTTTAAGAAGCTATTATGTAAATTCCTGGCTTCAGTTAGCCCGATAGTTTTTCAGGGGTTTAAATTCTCTTATAAACCATTAAAAACTAACAACTGAGTTCTGAACGCTTCTTTAATGCACTACCACCAATTGTTAATTATTGAATAGGACAGACATATTTTAAAAAATCAAACTATCTACCAATAAATAATTTGGTTATTGAGGTAATTAACCTATAATAATTGGATTTGGCGATTCGGATATATTTTCTGTTGCCAACTCCACTGTTCCCTATTCCTTACTTCGACAAAATTTTAAATTAATTTTGCATAGTTACTTAATACCAAACTCAAAAAAGGTCATCAGATCATGCCCGACTAATTAGCGATAAAAAAACTTATCATTTCCAAAGCTACTTTATTCTACCTACTGACTTATTTATCAGTATTCAACCGGACATGATATCATATATTAATCTTTGATTTATGCCTATAGCAAAACACTTTATACCTTGTATCAAATTTCAAATTTAAATCTTTTTTTATTCCTTTTTAGATACTTAATATTTACCTTTTCTTAGTTACCTATTTTATGAATGTGGAAATATTTTACAGCACTTTTGAAGATAGTGAAGTAAAGTTCAACATTAATCTCTATTTCTTATTTCTTAATCCCTACTCCCTAATACCTTAAATTTTTGGGTAGTCCTGCTCCCGTAATGGTGAAGATATATATTTTTTAATTTCTTCTCACACGGACCACACTTCCGACACGGACCACACAGACCACACAGACCACACACTCTCTGCCATTACTATGCACCACCACCAATTTTTCTACTTCTGAGACTAGAAAACTTCTGTAAGTAAAAGCATAAGTTGTAAAAAATAAAGCTAACAAATGATGGTAATTAATTTTTCCTAGTACAGGATAGCCGAAATAACTGACCAGTTAGAAAATATTAAAACCCCGATCAATCAACACTTTTGATTTTTGAGTAACCCATGACTTCCGCGTAGTGGTACTAGGTACTTATAAAATTTCAATTAGTATCATATCAAATTCGGATAATTATTGATCAATAAAATCTCAAGTCTTTCCAACCTAAGAAAAATATACCAGATGTATTTCAATTTTCCCCAACTCCTAACTCCCTAACTTCCTAACTACTCACTCCCTAATTTCTAAACACCAATCTTTTGAGAACGATTATGCTCCACTACAAATACATTTGAATAAAGATTAGCAATTATTTGCTTACCTTCCTGTGTTAGTGATAAATATTTGAGAGCTTTTTCTATATAAGGATGAACCCCTTGCCAAAAAAACTGGGGATAGTTATCAAGCAGGTCGCTAGGATTTTTATACCCTACCTTTTGGTTAAAACCTGTCTCCTCAAATTCATAAAATAAATAACCTATTTTCTTGAGGTAGCGGGGGTCACTTAACTGACCTATTAAATCTGCTGCCCGGACTAAACCAGGATAATTAACAGTATCTTGATGATCTGATTCTTTCGGAACAGGAAAGCGTGTTAATTCAATATTTTGTTTAATTATTTCTACATCAATCAGTTTATGACCACCAAATCTTTCATTAATAAATAATTTTGCCCTATCCACATGATAAGGAGTTAAACTAGCATCAGTAGAACCTAAGGGCAAATTAACCATTTCATCTTCCCTACCTGTAGCGTACCAACCTTTTTTGTCTTGCCGACAAACTCCTTTTACATATCCAATATCATGGCAAACTAAGGAAATAATATAGTGTAACCAATCTTCGCAGGCCACACCTCCTTCTCGAATATGTTTTCCTCTTAGAATTTCTTGGCCTACAAGAGTCACTAAAATAGTATGCTCAACATTATGGTAAAGGGCATCACTATTGGCAATATTTTCTAGTGCCATATTTCCTGCCCAACCAATTATTTCTTCGTAATTAGACTTATAACCACCATAAGTGCGATGGTAGCCTTCCTTAATTTTTTCGACAAATGAAGTAATTAGTATTTCAGTGGCATTAAACATATTTTTTACTTAACTAATTGTGATTTTTTTAGGTTTCATTTTTATTGTAGTTGTTTGTTAATTTCTTATTTCATTTTTTCTCTAGTTTGTAATAATCAAGGTAATTAAGTACACCAGACCAGAGTTAGGAATAGTTCTATACAAATTACTATTTAATTTAAATAAATATAACAAAACTATAATTTTTCTTTACAATATAACTGTAGATAGAGGCAAGTAAATTGAAAAAGGTAAATATACCAGAAAATCTCATAAAAAAGCAACAGAGCGATCGTCTAGATGATTCTAACCAAGCCGAGATTTATTACATAGATGGCCAGACGCTCTATTCTCAAGCAGAAGAAGATAAGCAAAATATTAATGATACCAAAGAATTTCCCGCTCAAAACAAGAGAGGGAGATGGCAAGGATTAATTGTTGGTATTGCCATTGGTATAGTTGCTAGTGTGATAAGTATGCAGCTACTTTCGAAACCAAAGCAAAATACGGAAGCTAATACCACTTCTACACAAACCA
>NZ_JAAHGT010000346.1 GCF_010672385.1 Okeania sp. SIO2F4 | reverse complement strand
CTGCTATAGTAGCATTGACAGGATTAGACAGATCAATATTAAATGTTTCGTCTAATTCATCTATAGTGTCGTCTATAATATCTACTGTAATACTGGCAGTAGTTTGACCTGCTACTATTGTTGTGGTATTGCTTATTCCCGTGTAGTCCTCTGGTGTGGTAGCTGTGTTGTCTGTAGTAATGTAGTCTACTGTAATATCTTGGCTACTGGTTTGATCTAAACTCAGAGTAAATGTGGCAGTACCATCGGCTTCGCTAACTGTAACATCATCTATTGATATTGCCGGAAGTGTAATTTCAAACGCACCAATATCAACTGTTGCTGTACCATCTCCATCACCATCTATAATTCGAGGAAACCCTGTACCTCGTTGATCGAAGTCCCCAGGTGGAACATCATCATTATTTCCACTATCAATAGCAGGATTAGTAGTAGTGGGAATTAAAGCATGGGTTTGTGTTAGACCTCCATTATCTGCTAAATTTGGGTCAAGTACAGTACTAGCATCTACACCTGTGATACTGGTTGAAATATCTGAGTTAAAGATACCACTGGTGTTCCCAATCAGATTATTATTACCAGAATCAATAGTTCCTGAAATATCAGGAGCTTGAATACCTTGATCTAAATCAATATTTCCTACAATAATGCTATTATATAAAGTTAGATCGCTATCAAAGCTAATAATTCCACCACCATCAGAATTTGCTGTATTGCCATAAATAGTGCTATTAGTGACTGTTGTATACCCTGCATTATTAATCCCACCACCATCTTCACCAGAACTGTTTCCAGAAATAGTGCTGTTAAGTATTGTAACAGTTTCAGCAGCATAAATACCACCACCAAGGCCATCAGAGCTGTTACCAGAAATGGTGCTATTGGCTATTACTATTGTATTAGAATCATTAGAATTAGAAATACCACCACCATCTTCACTAGAGCTGTTTCCTGAAACAGTGCTGGAATTTATTTGTACCTCACCACTACTGTCATTGAAAATACCACCACCATCACCATAAGTAGCATTATTGCTGGAAATATTACTATTATTAGTGATTGTTAGGATACCGTAAGTGTTAAAAATACCACCACCTATAGATCCATCATTATTAGAAATAGTGCTATTATCTATCGTTACCGTACTTGGGTTAGCACTATCACCAGTATTATTAATTCCTCCTCCAAAACTCTGCCCAGATCCTGATGGGATTGCAACATTACCAGTAATAGTGCTGGAATTTGTTACTGCTAAATAACCATAGACATGATTAAAAATACCAGCACCATCATATGCTGTATTGCCCGATATTGTACTATTGTCTAAAGTGACACTGCCTTCACTATAAATACCGCCTCCGTTCAAAGTAGCTGAATTTCCAGAGATTGTACTGTTGTTAAGTGTTACAGTGGTATTGTTCGTTGTATAAACGCCACCACCAGATGATGCGTTGTTATCTGAAACATTACTATTATTAGTGATTGTTAGGATACCGTAAGTGTTAAAAACACCACCACCTCTACGTCCATCATTATTAGAAATAGTGCTATTATCTATCGTTACCGTACTTGGGTTAGCACTATCACCAGTATTATTAATTCCTCCTCCATAACCCCCCGTAAATTCTCCTCCTCTTGCAACATTACCAGTAATACTACTGGAATTTGTTACTGCTAAATAACCATAGACATGATTAAAAACACCAGCACCATTAGATGCTCTATTGCCCGATATTGTACTATTGTCTAAAGTTATGCTACCTTCACTATAAATACCGCCTCCGTTACTGGTGGCTGAATTTCCAGAGATTGTACTGTTGTTAATTGTGACAGTAGTACCAGAATAAGCATATATACCTCCACCATTTGTAGCTAACCCATTACTAATTGTGACGCTATTAATCGTGACATTTGCTACTGTCGCTGTATTGCCAATACTAAAAACTCGCGAAGTATTATTACCACTTATAGTTAGATTAGCTGCACCAGTTCCTTCTATAGTTAAATCGTCAGTAATAAGTAATTGCCCAGGAATCCCTTCAATCGGATCACCTGCCAAAGTAATTGTCTGAGGCGTACCGAATACAGCAGGGTCAAAAATAATAGTGTCAGCACCATCACCAGTCTCTCCCAAGTCAGTAGTTGTATCGTTATTGGCAGCTTCAATTGCTTCCCGCAATGTTACTAACCCATCACCATTATTTATTATTAGAGAATCATCTGTACTATTAACAGTAATATCAGCAAATACTCCCCCATAACTTACCAACACCTCCTCCCCAAACGCCAAACCATCCCCAACATTCCCAACCTTAACCCCAAGTTCCCAACTACCACCCAACTCTGCACAACCAACACGACCAACAGCAGCAGCAACACCTACCCCACTCAACTCATGCAACCTTCCCACAAAAGCTGCCCCAATATCTCCCGCAGCTACCTCGCAACCATACAACAATATTCCACCATACCCTATCCCCTCACCCCAACTTTTCAACTCCGCTCCGTATCCTGCCAAATTCCCAATACTCAACCGAGTATTACCAAACTGCAAACTACCAGGGGAACCATGACAAACAATATGCAGACTAGAAACCCGACGATCGGCGATCGCCCTACTTACCTGTCTAACCCCATCCTCACCAGATTCCAGAATTACAACCTTTGCTCCCCGCAACACCCCCGATGCCAACATTCCATAATTTTCCACCCTGGGGTCAATAACTACCAACATCCCCAAACCAGGCGATCGCTTACTTACCAGAAAACTATTACTTGCAGAATTTTTGCAGAGAATATTATCATTGTGATTTGCAGTTAAAAGGTTCATAATCAATATTCCTGAATCTGGTTTATATTATATTTTTCCTAATTTCAGCTTGAATTCTGTAGTTGATAAAGTCGAATTTATTGTATAAATCAAATATAAATAATTCTATAGAAAAAACATTAAATTTTCAGCTTTTCCAGCCAATAGCCTAACTTTTTTCACATTACTTAATATTTGTTTGTAGATATTTTCAAGACTCTTATTTTTGATAAACTTATTAATAAATTAGTTAACCCGATCAAAGTCTGTGAAATACTTCTTCTTATCAGAGGGATGGGCAATAGGTCAAATCTGGACAGTAGGTGGCCTGTGGAATGAAATTGCCTGGAGACGAGCACCCGATATCAAAAAAATGTCAATCTGTCTGTGGGATAAAAACGAACAAATGTGGCTCCATCGTGTCGAAGATGCAGTTTTAATGGTAGAAATTTATCCCACTGCTGAAGCTCAACAGTCTGCTTCTAATCAAAATATTGGTAACGTTGTATTAACTCGCTTGATTGATGCCGAAAAAGTATTAGAATACCTTTCCAATACCTCAGCCATTTGTCAAACTCACCATATTTAAGTCAAACGACAAAATATAAAAGTCAAAAGTTAGTTAATTTCTAAGTAGGGTTTGCTGATTAAATCTAAAAGCTTTTACATATAAAGGCTTTAGCCTTTTGAAGTCTTGAAAAAATACCTGGTTTTTAGTTCTTCATACTCCTCAAGTTAGGATTTTGGGCTAACGCGAGGCAGAAAAATCACTCTTATAATTCTGACTCCTGCTTCCTCGCTCATTCCTCATTCCTCCTGTCTCCAGTCTCCTGTCTCCTGTCTCCTACCCTTACCCATAAGACTTTTTCAGCAAGCCCTAGCTAAAATTACTTGAATATCCACAATTAATACTATGTTCTTATTCTTTCTTCAATTTACTTGACTATTAACTTCAAAACTCTATACAATTCTTGAAAAAGTTTTAATTTTTATGCACTCATCTGATAAATTTGGCCATTCTGTCTGAAATAATCTTGATGATAGGACCAATATTGGAACAATTTATTCTTGAAGAGATCATAAATCTAAAAGATGCGGTTGGCTCGACCGTGAATGCCTGTGGATGAGTAACCGCCGACGGCCTCAGTGGAAGCAGGGACGTTGCATGCAACGTCCGTACACATCAAATTGTCACATTATGTGACACTTTGTGTCAGTTTTATCTCAACGTTGGTTGAAGACCCGCGCTCTCCGGAACGGGAGCGTCGGGATAAAAACCAATCAATATTGCGGTATTTACAATAGTATGCTATTTACAAGAGCAAGGCTGCTGGGCTAGCAGTGTCAGTCTGTGGAGCGACCGTAAGACCGTAAAGAGGTTCTGCCTCGGAGGCAGGTGCTATGAAGCAGAAAACCCCTATCAGCGATGTTAGGGAATCCCACCTTGTCGCTTAAGCGCAACGTCGGGATGATGTCAACAGCAGCAGCATAACAAGCAAAAGAAAAAAGCTTTCAGAATAGATTAGACATCATTATTTATAGGAGGAGCGTAGTCAATGGGACTACCTTGGTATCGGGTACACACAGTTGTTCTGAATGATCCAGGACGACTAATCTCCGTGCATTTAATGCACACTGCTCTAGTAGCAGGTTGGGCTGGCTCAATGGCCCTTTACGAACTAGCAATTTTTGATCCTAGCGATCCAGTCCTGAACCCCATGTGGCGTCAGGGAATGTTTGTTATGCCATTCATGGCTCGTATAGGTGTTACCCAATCTTGGGGTGGTTGGAGTGTTACAGGAGAAGTAGCTTCCAACCCTGGTTTCTGGTCTTTTGAAGGTGTAGCAGCAGCTCACATTGTTCTTTCTGGTCTATTATTCCTAGCTGCTGTATGGCACTGGGTTTTTTGGGACTTAGACTTGTTCTTTGACCAACGTACAGGAGAACCTGCTCTAGACCTACCAAAAATGTTTGGTATTCACTTATTCTTATCTGGTTTACTTTGCTTTGGCTTTGGAGCCTTCCACTTGACCGGAGTATTTGGTCCAGGAATGTGGGTATCAGATCCTTATGGATTGACGGGTTCTGTCCAACCGATAGCCCCAGCCTGGGGACCAGAAGGATTTAACCCATTTAATGCTGGAGGAATTGTAGCCCACCACATTGCAGCAGGAATTGTCGGAATTATTGCTGGTTTGTTCCACTTATCTGTAAGACCCCCAGAACGTCTCTACAGAGCTTTGCGGATGGGTAATATTGAAACAGTTCTATCCAGTAGTATTGCAGCAGTTTTCTTTGCAGCCTTTGTTGTAGCAGGAACAATGTGGTACGGCTGTGCTGCTACTCCTATAGAACTGTTTGGCCCTACTCGTTATCAGTGGGACAGTGGTTACTTCCAGCAAGAAATTGATCGTCGTGTGCAAGCTGAGTTAGCAGCAGGCAAAACTGCTTCAGAAGCTTGGGGAACTATACCCGAAAAATTAGCCTTTTATGACTACGTTGGTAATAGCCCTGCCAAAGGTGGTCTGTTCCGTGTTGGTCCAATGAACAATGGTGATGGTTTAGCTCAAGGTTGGCTTGGTCATCCTGTGTTTAAGGATAAGGATGGCGAGGAATTATTTGTACGTCGTCTACCTAACTTCTTTGAAACTTTCCCAGTTATTTTAACCAATTCAGAAGGTGTGGTTAAGGCTGATATTCCTTTCCGTCGTTCAGAGTCAAAATATAGTTTTGAAGCACAGGGTGTAACTGTTAGCTTCTTCGGTGGTGACCTTGATGGTCAAACATTCACTAACTCTGCAGATGTTAAGAGGTATGCTCGTAAAGCTCAGGGAGGTGAACCTATTGAGTTTGACCAAGAAACTTTAGGTTCTGACGGTGTATTCCGAACTAGCACTCGTGGTTGGTTTACTTATGGTCATGCTTGTTTTGCTCTCCTATTCTTCTTTGGTCATATTTGGCACGGATGCCGGACTTTGTTCCGCGATGTATTCGCCGGTATTGACCCAGACCTAGAGGAACAAGTAGAGTTTGGTTTATTCCAGAAATTGGGTGACTTGAGTACCCGTAGGGAGTAAACATCACAAAACAAATACTAAAATTTGGCATCAATACAATGATGGCCAAATAGTTATATCTAATCTTCAAATTTGATAAAAGTCCAACGATTACTTTGAAAAAAGTTACAAAGTATTTTCGTTGGACTTTTATTTACTATCAACTGGTAAACTAATAAAGAACTGGATTTTCAGGAAATTCCCTTATGGAAAGTGCAGCTTATATACTGGTATTAGCTTTGGCCTTAGGTGTAATATTTTTTGCGATCGCCTTCCGCGATCCACCTAGGATTGGAAAGTAATCATTCTTGATGAGTTTCCTATCCAAAAAATTGCCTTTTTGATCGGTTATGAGTGCTGAGTTCTCAGCCCAGCACTCATACCTAATAACTAATAACAAGTGGCCATCTCCCTGAGTTGGGCAAAATTATTTATGTATGAAAAATTTGAAGTATGCTATGTCCAATTTGCCAACATACAAATAGTCGTGTTCTAGAGTCCCGTTCAGCCGAATCTGGTAAGAGTATTCGACGTAGGCGGGAATGTATGAACTGCCAGCATCGTTTCACGACTTATGAAAGAATAGAATTTGTTACAGTAACAGTGATCAAAAGGGATGGTAAAAAGGAGTCTTTTGACAAGTCGAAATTACTTCGAGGTATTATCCGTTCCTGCGAAAAGACTGGTATTGAAGCTAGTCAGCTTGAAGCTTTTGTCAATGAAATAGAGGTTGAATTACAGGGGAGATCCCAGAGAGAAATTACCAGTGCTGAAATTGGTGAAATTGTTCTTAGTAAATTGAGTGCTATTAGTGAAGTGGCCTATATTCGTTTTGCCTCTGTTTATCGTAAATTTCAAGGTATTCGAGATTTTGTAGATACTTTAAATCATCTACAAAATCAAAAAGATAATTTAGAATTTGCTAGGACTTTGCCAAAAAGTTCTGACATTTCTTTACAACAAGATGCTCCAGATCATGAAACACCAGCCTCTTGTACAACTTAGTCTTGAACTTAACAATAGTAGACAAGTCGCTTGAAAAGATTATAACAAATTTCAAACCCTTGGTCTGTAAAGTTTGTAGTTCTTAGCACTGATAAGTAAGTATCTGAAATTATTGGTATCTCTAGGGCTAAGTACCATTGTTTCAGTTTATTTAGCGATAACTCTAGTAACTACAGCACTAATAGTAGTTCAAAGATATTTTTGGACTTAGCATCTGTTATATACCCAAGGCCAAATCCTGTCGCTAATGTCATGGGTTTCCTGTTTCACAGATGGATGGATCAACTAAGTGTTAACTCAGCGCAAGGTCTTACTTCGTCTCTAAGATGTTTGACTTGTCTTAATACTTCCCAGCCTAAGCTCCTTAGCCCAAGGGTTGAATATTTGGTTTGTAGATTTTGAAAGTTAATATGGGCAAATTTTGTGTACAAGTTATCTTCGTTCTTCCCAGTTTGCTAATCTTTACTGGGGTAAGACAATTAACTACTTCTGTTAGATTAATCTTACTATCCCGATACAGTTGGTGAGTCAGTGATAAGTTGTATTATACTACACATTTTCCACATTCCCATTAAGATACCAAGACAAGCGATAGGTGTGGGTATTCTGCCAACATCTAGATAAATTGGAAAGTTATCGATCAAGAGTGGCCAAAAAATAACTAGCATCATAATTGTGGTAAAATAAAGTGTTTTGAATCATAATGGTAGTTTAGGAACTTGGCTTGACTCGGTAAAATTTCTATTCTACTGATATATAGGCCTCACTAGAGTAAATTAACACTCTATGTAAATCAGACTATGAAGTTAGAGCGATCAAAAAAATGAAGTAAATACCCAAGCCTTGACTAGTGAAGTGGTATTTTTTATAAAAACTCTAATGGCCTGAAAAGTAACAGTTGCTTACCTAAATTATACAAAAAAATTGGTTTTTCTCTGAAACCATAGTTTTTGTAAAGGAAAGTTTTGTCTTATATATAACTTATAAAGTATAAGTAGAGAGATGCGGTTGGCTTGACCGTTCATGCCTGTGGAGGTCCTGCTGCCGACAGTGACTGTAGAAGCAGGAAGTAAACATTGAAATGTCATAACCAGTGACGTTTTATATCAGTTTTATGAAGCAGAAACTATCAAGACAAGTAAAAAACATTAAGGAGAGAAATCCCAAGAAAATACACGCATGATAAATTTGAAAACACCAGCCAAGGATATTGGCTTTACTCACGAAGATTTTGCAGCCTTACTAGATAAATATGACTATCACTTTAGTCCTGGAGATATTGTAGCAGGGACAGTATTTAGTTTAGAACCAAGGGGAGCATTAATTGACATTGGAGCTAAAACTGCTGCTTATATTCCGATCCAAGAAATGTCAATTAATAGGGTAGAAAACCCTGAAGAAGTTCTACAGTCTAACGAAACAAGAGAATTTTTTATTCTAACAGATGAAAATGAAGATGGACAGTTAACTTTGTCCATTAGACGGATAGAATATATGCGGGCTTGGGAAAGAGTCCGGCAACTACAAGCAGAAGATGCAACTGTGCGTTCTCAAGTATTTGCAACAAATCGTGGTGGTGCTTTAGTTCGGATAGAAGGTTTACGTGGATTTATTCCGGGTTCACACATTAGTACACGCAAACCAAAAGAAGATTTACTTAACGAAGAATTACCTCTAAAATTTCTAGAAGTAGACGAAGAACGCAATCGTCTAGTTTTAAGTCATCGTCGCGCCTTAGTTGAGCGGAAGATGAATCGCTTAGAAGTAGGGGAAGTTGTGATAGGCGCAGTTCGTGGTATTAAGCCTTATGGAGCCTTTATAGATATTGGTGGTGTAAGTGGCTTACTGCACATATCAGAAATTTCCCACGACCATATAGAAACTCCTAGCAGTGTACTAAAAGTCAATGATGAACTAAAAGTTATGATCATCGATCTAGATGCTGACAGAGGTCGTATATCTTTGTCAACGAAGCAACTAGAACCTGAACCAGGGGCAATGGTGAAAAATCCACAACTGGTATACGACCAAGCAGAGGAAATGGCAGCTAAGTTTAGGGAAAAAATGATGGCTGCTCAACGAGGAGAAACAATAGAAGAAACAGTAGAAGCATCGGAAGTTGAAGCAGTAGCAGAAACAGTAGAAACACCGGAAGTTGAAGCAGTAGTAGAAACAGTAGAAACACCGGAAGTTGAAGCAGTAGCAGAAACAGTAGAAACACCGGAAGTTGAAGCAGTAGCAGAAACAGTAGAAACACCGGAAGTTGAAGCAGTAGCAGAAA
>NZ_JAAHGT010000345.1 GCF_010672385.1 Okeania sp. SIO2F4 | reverse complement strand
CTGTTCCCAGTTAAGTGTTCCCTCAAACCTAAAATTTTGTACCTCACCAGTATAGGAATTGCTATAATAGTTAATTTGAACTAAAAACCTTTGAAATTATGACTCCTGAATCATAACTACCACCAAGATATTACAAATAAAATCGAATTGCTATAGTAAATTTTATTGTTATAACTTTTGGTTTAATCTGGTTTATGGTTAAGGGTTATTAATACCAATTTTCTCTGATTTTGCATCTAATCCATCCTCCAACTTTCCCCCTTAAAATTATAGACATTGTTTAATCCGAATTTCTTATTCCTAATCACAAACATTTCTATTTAATTTTATCTAGCTAGTACAGCCTAGTGAAAATTAACCACCAGTTACAAAATCATATCGGCCTTACCAAATCAAGACTTTTAACTGATAAATTTTGACTTGCACGGAGTGGCAATACTTACACTTCATTAAACTATTTTCATAAAAATATCGCATCGAGCAAAAGCTATTACCGAAAAAAAAATTAGACAAATAATGACATTAAAACCATTGTTAAATGTAGAAAATTTGAGTAAGTATTATGGCAATATAAAAGCCTGCGACCAGATATCCTTCAATCTCTATCCTGCCCAAGTTTTAGGAATAGTAGGAGAATCTGGTTCCGGGAAATCTACTCTATTAAATGCCATTGGTAGATACATACCTATTGATAACGGAAATATCACTTATACTACTTCTAATGGAGAGATATTAACAGTGCCAAAACTATCAGAAACCAATTGTCGTTTATTAAGAAGAACTGAATGGGGATTTGTCCAACAAAATCCTCGTGATGGATTAAGAATGAACGTAACTGCTGGAGCAAATATTGGCGAACGTTTAATGGATATAGGAGTAAAAAATTATGGAAAAATTCGAGAAGAAGCTGCTTATTGGTTAAACCAAGTAGAAATAGATATTAACCGGATAGATGATTTACCAAAAATGTTTTCTGGAGGGATGCAACAACGGTTACAACTAGCTCGTGTTTTAGTCACAAAACCTCGGTTAATATTAATGGATGAACCAACCGGAGGTTTAGATGTTTCAGTACAAGCTCGTTTATTAGATTTAATTCGTTCCCTTGTGCGAAATCTCCAGTTAAGCGTAATTTTAGTTACCCATGATTTAGGGGTAGTTAGATTACTTGCTCACCGTTTATTAGTAATGAAAAATGGGCAAATTGTTGAGTCAGGATTAACAGACCAAGTATTAGATGACCCTCAACATTCCTATACTCAACAATTAGTTAGTGCAACTTTAATTCCTTAAATTAAGAAAGAGGGAAGAAGGAAGAAGGAACAAGAATTTAGTTATCTAGTAGAGAAGGAGTAAATATTCAAAAAAAGGCGAGGGTAAAATGATAGAGATATCTATCTGAAATGAATTCGAGCAGTTCTTTAGCTTTACTAGCAGTGTTTAAAAGTGGTTGGACTTTGTAGCTCAAAGAATGCTTTCAGATATCCCCATCTAATTCCTCCTTCTTCCTTGAAGCTTCTTACTTTATTTATAAGGATACTTTCAGATATCCCCATCTAATTATTCACTTCTTCCTTCTTCCTTGCAGCTTCTGACTTTATTTATTATGAGTATTCAATTCCTAGCAACGTAGCTCAAAGGATACTTTCAGATATCCCCATCTAATTATTCACTTCCTCCTTCTTCCTTGAAGCTTCTGACTTTATTTATTATGAGTATTCAATTCCTCAAACAAAATCATCAACAAGAAAATAGTTTCCCAGAAACTTCTCTACTATTAAAAGCAGAATCTATTGAAAAAAGCTTTACTTTACACAACCAAGGCGGAGTCAAATTATCAGTATTGAAAAATCATTTTCTCGACTTAAAAGCAGGAGAATGTATTGCCTTATCCGGCAAATCTGGTTCAGGAAAATCTACATTTATGCGTTGCCTTTACGGTAACTATCGAGTCGATCGAGGTTCAGTTTTGGTAAAGCATAAATCTACCTGGGTTGACCTTCCTAAATTAGCACCCCATGAAATTTTAGAAGTACGCAAAACTACTATTGGTTATGTCAGTCAATTTTTACGAGTAATTCCTCGCGTGCCAGCTTTAGAAGTAGCAGCAGAACCTTTATTAGAATTAGGAATAAAGCCAGAAATAGCCTATCAAAAAGTAGCAGAATTATTTGAGATATTGAATTTACCAAAACGTCTTTGGCATCTTTCCCCCACTACTTTTTCTGGAGGAGAAAAACAACGAGTTAATCTAGCTAGAGCGCTGGTAGTTAATTATCCAATTTTATTATTAGATGAACCAACTTCAGCCTTAGATTCTGTGAATCGTCAAATAGTAATTGAACTATTAGAAAAATCCAAAGCTAATGGTTGTGGTTTGATCGGAATTTTTCACGATGAAGAAGTAAGATTAAGAGTTTCTACAAAAGAACTTACTTTTGACTAATTCTCGGATTCACGCTCCCAACGTTAAACGCTAGTTTTTAGTTGCAAAAGTTAGTAATATTATTTTTTTCTCTATTTCCTTAGATTTGAAGCTTTTTTCTTAGCTCAATAAGTATATTAATTTATGCAATTAGACACTGGTGCGTTATAAGTGATGATTTTTGGTTCATAGAGGAAACTTGTCCTAGCAGGTCTCAACCAACTAGGATAGAGACTCTCTGTCCCCAAGCTTGAGATTTGGTATGCCCTGACGTACTTGTCCTTTTTTAAGAATGTTAATTGCTGGGTTTATGTCTAGATCTTTGGTATATTTACAGTGAGGACAAATATGAGTTCTTGTTGATAGAGACTTGGGGACTTTTTCACCACAGTTAGAACAATTTTAACTGGTATTATGGGGAGGCACAGCAATAGTTACCTAAATAACACGGGAGCATGAAAGCCATCGTCTTTTAAGCGATGGATGAAAGGCGAGGAGTCGGATTTTAAGGAGATGTGTTTTATTTGACTGAAAAGCCACGTTGAAAGCCCCCATATTTTAACCGGGGGATGAAAACAACCGAGTCGTTTAGACTAGACAACTAAAGTAGTCCTGTGCTATAATTACTTAGGTGTAAGCCGTCTATACCTCCTTTCAAATGTACTCTTGTCAGCAAGTTTTAGTAGGTAAAAATCCCGAATTAATTGCTATCTTAACATTCTTGTGTGAACAGTCTCACAAGCTCACTAACATGGGAATATATTATGGTCGGCAATTATTTTTTAAGTCTCACAAAACTCTGGGTAAGTATGACTTAGAAAAGGTCTACAAAAAGAACAATCACTATAAAATTTTATATTCGCTCTTCAGCACAACAAATATTGAGAACTGTAGCTGAATCATTTCACTCTTATTATGGTCTTATTATTGCCTATCGTGAAGGAAAAATATCAGACAGACCAAGGATTCCTAACTACAGAAAAAAAGGGGGAATGGCTACAGTAAGTTACCCCAAGCAAGCATTAAAGCTTAAAGATAATCAAATTAGAATACAACTAGGAAATACCTGTAAACGCTGGTTTGGAGTAGATAGCTTTTTAATTCCAATGCCTAGTAATCTTGCATTTTCTACTCTCAAAGAACTGAGAATATTACCGAGAAATAGATGTTTTACCCAAGAATTTGTTTATGAAAAAGAAGTAATAGTTAAACCTCTATTAAATCAAGAAAATGTCTTAGGAATAGACCATGGTGTCAATAATTGGCTGACCTGTGTATCCAATGTAAATACTAGCTTAATAGTAGATGGGAAACAGATTAAATCAATGAATCGTTGGTACAATAAACAAGTATCAACCATTAAAGAAAATCAGCCTCAAGGATTTTGGTCAAATAAACTAGCTGCAATTACAGAAAAGCGTAACCGCCAAATGCGTGACGGTATTAATAAAGCAGCCAGGATAGTCATTAATCATTGCGCACGAAAATTCTATTGGTACAATTGTTTTTGGTTGGAATAAAGGTCAGAAAAATCAAATAGAATTAGGAAAAAAAAGTAATTCAGAATTTGTACCAATTCCTACAGCTAGACTCAAAGAAAGAATAACTCAATTATGTTCTGAATATGGGATTATATTTATAGAAACTGAGGAAAGTTATACAAGTATTGCTTCATTTTTAGATGGTGACTATCTACCTAATTATGGTGAAAAACCCGATGATTGGAAACCGTCAGGAAAGAGAATAAAGCGTGGTTTGTATAGAAGTAGTAATAATTGGTTAATTAATGCAGACTGTAACGGGGCTGCAAATATAATCACAAAAGTAAGCAGAAAGCTAAGGTTAAACTTAAGCCGACTGTGTAGGGGCACTTTGACTTGTCCCCAGAGAGCGTATCTTTGGTCAGCGCGCGAAAAAACGAAGCAACACGGATTTATCCTGTTGCGTAGTATCTGCTTAGAATCCCCGTGACTTGAGTCCGGGGAGTAGTCAATCTCCTATATTTAACCCCAAAATATTCTAACCATTCTCGAAAATCAGATTCCCTTTTGATCGGTAAAAGTTACCTTTTTTCAGTCTTCAGATAACTTCCATATCCTCGAAAGTGCTGTATATTATTTGATATCTTATTATTGAAGAACAGAACTTGAGGAGTAATTTATGAATTGCCCTTACTTCTCAACCTAAATTTTTAGCTTTCCTTGTGGTAGTCTTCATGGATAATAATTAGTATTACTAGCAAAATTATTCTGACTTGCGTTAGTTTTATCCATAGGGCGTTTCGCTTCAATAATGTTTTGAAAGTAAAATCCCAAAAAATTGTTTTATTTACTCTATTAATAGCAATATTTTAACTTTACAACTGATAATTTATACCCATCAGCAATAGCAAACTTGCTAAAACACTACCCAAAAATCCTATTCCCAAATTCGTCATATTTGACTGACTCGCAGATGCCATTGCAGTATTCAAATCTGGTGAAGTTAAACGTTCATAATTTTTCACAGCTACAATTGTTTCTGGTAGGGATGATATTAAACTTCCCAAAAAATAATGCAGTCCGGCAAAAACTGCATCACCAAATAATTTACTAAGTAAATCATCATAAATTTCAGTCCAAGCGATAAATAATGTATTTAATATATAGCATAATAAAATTAATAACCCTGTTCCTAAAATAAACTGCCACCAACTTGCTATATAATCATCTGCATTAATATCATCAAATAATTCTGGTCTTTTGTTCTTAAATTGTTTTTCATAAAAGAAGAAAACTAACACACCTGCTAAACAAATTAAACCACCAATAAATATCCAGGGCAAAGTGCGGGTACTAACTCCCTCTGGTAAAGGTGCAAACTCTGATTCACCCGTAATGCACCAGTAAGCTGTAGTGGCAAAAGCAAACATTGATAATGACATGAAAAAATGCCATAAAAACAGCATTCTTTCTTTGTTAAAAATTTCGATAAAATTTTTGATATAAGATATTTTGCCAATAAATATCCATTTACTAATAACAATTATTGGCGCAACAATAAACATGAGATAAATATTGGCAAAATTTGAGCCTAAAGGAGTTGCTATACCACCTAGTCGTCGAAGACTTAGTGATAGCAACATCAGAAATAATTCTGGGTTATTTGTACTAGAGTTAATTACTATAGTGCGTTTATCTTTGCCTAAATATTTACCTGCTAAACCTGCGGCAGAATTTACCATCATATCTGTAGCAGTCGGAATAAACCAGAAGCAAAAAATGACTGCTATCAAGGCAGTAATTACCAAAAAAGTCGTTTCATTAGTAGAGTTGTGTAGTTGTATAATCCAGGTGTCCATAGCTTCAGATATAAGATTCAATATGAGGAATTGAAAAGTAGTCGGGTAGGCCAATATTTAAGTTATACCAATTCGATCGGAGAATATTAAACGCGCTGTTTTTGTAGGCAATAGCATTCTTGCCTTATCCCCTTAGAAATCAAAGGCGCTGTATCATCTTGTTTCCCCTTTTCCAAGGGTAAGGAAGGGGGATATAGAGAACAGGGTATGTCATTTCAGTTATTAGTTCTCAGCAAATACTTATTCAAATAGTACGATCTATATTAATTCTAAGATAGTAAGTAAGTGTGATATTTGCCCACCCCATCTCTATATAGATGTTGTTGCTTAAGGACAACGTTGGAAGTAGGGAAAATAGGGAACTTATCTAAAACAAACAAAGACTATGCCAGTAGGATAGTCTTTGTTTATTGTGACTATTTTTACTCAATATTCCATTGATTTATGTTTAAATGCCGACAATAGTAGGTATAATATTTTTTAGCAGACCTTCAATTTAAGCTACTAAATTACCATTTTTATTATTTTAATAATAGCCCATTTAATAGCTCTAAAATGTTCACTTCTGACTTTTTTTTTATTTTAATACTTGTAGTTAATTGATTTTGGGATATCTTTATTATTTAAAGATATATCCCTTTTAATTCAATGACAGTTGATTTTATTGTACCTAATTTTAATCTTTTATATAGAATCTAGTTATATAGTATATGTTTATAATTCTATCTACACTTCAATATTCAATCTCCCCCAACTATAGTAATCAAGAATGATTTATGAGATATTTAAGAACAATTAAGATAAATCAAAATCCTTTTAGATTCTGTACGTCGCGAATCCCACGGTTCCCCTACCTGTACATCGCCCTACCGACAGCTCCCCTACCTAATTACCATTAAAATCTCACAACTGAAATATGATTGCTATATATAATTAAGTATTCAACCGGATTTGATATTACCGAAAAATTAAGGTTTAAAGCCTCTCACTCGCCGTGGAGAAAAAAGCGGTCGTTAGCGTTAGCGTTAGCGTTAGCGAAGCTCCTCTGAAAGAGGCAGCTCCTCTGAAAGAGGCAGCTCCTCTGAAAGAGGCAGCTCCTCCGTTTGCGTAGCATTCCGAAGGAAAGGAGGCAAGAGGCAGCATGACCTTAGGATGGGATGGCGAGGTCTCCTCGCCATATCCAATCGACCAAGATAACAAAAAAATTCCTTTTAACCAATCCTATTCTTAAAAAGAAGAGGTAATTATTAATTGTTAATTGTTAATTATTAATTATTGAAACCTAGTAACCACTAGCTAAAGCCTCACAGATAGCTAAATCAAAATTAACTGCTTAAATTCATATTTATGTTTACCGTCCACAAGCTTTTTTAGTTAAAACTAACTAAAATTATACTGAGGATAACTATTGCCAATACAATAGTCATGTGGACGGTTATTAATAGGATTAGTAGATATTTAGCTAATCAAAACTTACCTACCATTAGGCAACCCTGGTACAGTTACTCCTTCTACTCGTTGGCGGAACTCTTCCACACCTGGATTAAAGTCTATTGGTAAAACTGCCACAATGTTCTCATGAGGACGGGGAATAATTACCCAAGATTCCAAAGTCGCACCGTAAACTTTTTCCACTGCTGCAATTCCTGCATCCATAGCAGTTTTTACTTCCGAAACATCACCTCTAATTTGAACAGTAAACCGCGCACTACCAACCCTAATATAACCAACTAAAGTAACTCGACCAGCTTTGACCATTGCATCTGAAGCAGCTAAAATACCAGGAAAACCCTTAGTTTCTAGTGCTCCAACAGCTTGTTGCGCCATTCTATCTCTCCTAAATTTCAGTTAAGAATTTAATTCTTTGGATTAATTGTAAAAATTTTAGATGTCTGCCAGAAATAAACTATTATTCAGCCAAAATATAATAGAATTTAGGACAAAACTCATCTAAACTGTTCGCTAACTTCTGTATATTCTAGTGGCAATACAGATTCTACATTCTCTGGGGGATTAGGAACAATATAATGACCGTCCACTATACCACCATAGACTTTTTCTGCTGCTTCAATGCCAGCTTGGACTGAAGGATTAACTTCAGAAGTTGGTCCCCGAACTGCAACTACAAAGTGGCCTCTTTCGGCTATACCGTAATAAACCAATGTAACTCGTGCAGCTTTGACCATTGCATCTGCAGCAGCTAAAATGCTAGGAAAACCAATAGTTTCTATGACGCCTACCGCCTCTGGCATCGAAACTTTCCTCCACTATCAACAATCAATTAATATAATTGTAATCTCAATAGGTAATGCTGTATATATAAATTAATAAAAATGGTATAATTTATCCTGGACTATGAGCATTTTTATCTATTTTGATATCTTTGTTTAAATAGGAAATAGGTAACAGGGAAAGGCTTTTAAGCTACCAATGAATTCTTAACATCAACATCTATATTCACCGTTTAAATAGGGAAAATATTATGAAAGGTATTAGCTGAATTAAGCTAAATAAAATATCAATAAAAATTAACTATAGTAATCTTATTTTAAATTTTAGATTTGATCCATATAATACTCAGGATATATATTTTCTAGAATATTTAGAGACTGGTGATAAATTTACTCAAATTTCTGTTTTTTCATGTTGTTTAAAATTGATTCCTTACATTATATTATTAGGACTTATATCATGTCCAGTAGAATCGGTATTGTCAGCGTGAAGGTAAGGAAAAAGGAAGAATGAAGAATCAAGAATGAAGAAGGAAAAAGCTTTAAGAGAAGGAAAAACCTTAAATATGGTAGATATTTCCCTAGTGTCTAATTATATTAGTTAATATATTTATTAGGCTAATGAAAAAAGCCGGAAATCAAAGGAAATCAACTTCAAATAATATTACTAATTTTGGCAATTAGACACTAGCCTTTACAGGAGACCATACCAACGGACATGATATTACGAAGAGACCGGGTTATCATATCAAATCCGGTTGAATACCTATTGTATAGTTGGCAGAGATGGCGAGATGGGGGGATGAGGGGATGGGGGGATTGAAGTAATTATAGAATTATAAACATATACTATATAACCGGATTCTATATCATACGAAATTTCCTGATTTGAACAACAATAATTAGGGTAATAAACCTAGTTTCTTGTTTGAGTGCGTAACTCCTGATTATATAAAATCCGGTAGTATCGGTATAATTCACGCCCCGTAGGCGTTTGGTCACCAAACCCAAACCCTACCAATGATTTTTTGTCTCTTGAGTGAACCTCCCAACTCCAAACCAAGCATATCGGAAATATAGCAATGAGCGCTGGCATCTTTACATATTACATAGATATTTATAATGTAACATAAAAGTAACTGTATGAGCTGTATTTTTCATAAATTAGGCGATCGCTAAAGGTTAAAGTTTTAAGGATGCG
>NZ_JAAHGT010000344.1 GCF_010672385.1 Okeania sp. SIO2F4 | reverse complement strand
CCTGTTCTTCATTTGTTAATTCAGTAGAGGATTTTCTCATTTTTCTTAGAGTTTCTGGTTCCCATACCCCCATAATTTGAATATGTAGGTCATTATTTTCTTGTCTGGTACGAGGATAAACTACCCAGAGATGTTCTGATTCTAGGTCTAAATGATTTTTTAATAGACTCATTACCCGGCCTAACAATACAGCATCTATTTCTGAACCATCTGGTGTTCGTAAGCTACCTCGTGTAAATTGTTCTGTAGAAGGTTGATAACGACCCCGAACTAAACCTATAGCTCGGTACTGTTTTGGTTCGCTAGGTGGAGCAATTGGATGTTGTCGCACAGTCGTAGTATTCGGAGTATCAGTTTCAGTTTGCTCCTGGTGGTCAGATTTTGCAGAATTCAATGGTTTAGTATCCGTCACAGCTAAAGTATTGGTATTATTAGTTCCTTGATAGTGTTCTTTGGCCATATCTGTGCCTGAAGATTCATTTATTGATTTCACAGTGCTATCAGAACTTAGGCCATTAGTTCGTCTGGAAAGACTTTGCTTAATATCTGATTTATTAATAACTTGCTCACTAGGAGGGGCCTCGTGAGATGTTGTAGATTTATTTGTATTGTGGGAGTGGTTAACAGAAGAATTCATAAAAACTCCTATGAGCGGAGATACATCCCTTGTGGGAATATAGGAAAATACAAGCAATAATCTATATAGAAATTCTATTCTTAGATTAAGAAACGGTTAATGTTATGGCAGTCGCCAGGGCGGTTAAGACATTCTCACGCCTCTCAAATTTAGTCCGTGCCACGAATTTAACTTCTAACTTCTGACTTCTGACTTTTGACTTCTGCTATAGATGCCCAGAGATTCCACAATAACACAGTTATTTTGGCCTGAGCTGCTAATGCCAATCAAGATTTTATGATAATTGGACTAATTAACTTAGGCTGAGACTGAGACACTTTCATTAATGGATAATGGATAATGGATAATTACCTCGGGTTTTAACCGTTCGGGAATTGAATATCAGGAAATATTATTTCTTTGATCTTGGTCGATTGGAGGCCAGCGATGAAACCTCGCCATCCCATCCTGACGGAATGCTCCGCTTTCCGACCGCTCTCTTGGTCGATTGGAGGCCAGCGATGAAACCCGCTCTTGACAGAGCCGCTGCCTCTTACAGAGGAGCTGCGCTAACGCTAACGCCACCCCATCCTAACGGACTGCTCCGCTTTCCGACCGCTTTTCCTCCTTGAAAGGGGAGGCAGAGTAAGCTGAATTATTTAATTAATAATTAATAATTATTAATTATTCGGTAACAAGATTATGTATACTTAAGGTTTCTGGCGACTATCGCTCAGGTGGGACTGAAAACCAAAAACTATGGCTTTCAGTGGGCAAGTCTGATTGACTTTTATTTCAGCCTAGCTAAAAAAATTTAGTATTAGGCAGGATGATTAACCTTGCTATTGTAATTAATCCAATTAGATTGTCGATCAATCCGTAAAGTAATGGTAATTTTTCTGGAAAAGATGTAGGCAAAAAAAATTATCGTTGCGAAAAATTTTAACTGAAAAAGCAAGAAGTCATATCATGTCCGATTAAATGGTTGTAAATAAACAGGGAGGAGTCAGGAGTCAGGAGTCAGGAGCGAAGAGGAGGAAAAAGAAGATATAAAAAAAAGAAAGTTTTTTGATCCCTAATTATCCAGACATGATATCACCTGGTCAAACTTCGGTTTTGTTAAATCCTATTGCTCGTGAAGATGGAAGTTCCTGTTCTACTTGATCGGGTCATCTCAACGTTGGCCCTTGACCCGCGCTCTCCCGTAGGGGAGCGTCGTCCGCGAAAACCAATCAATGTTGCGCTTTCACACATAATCTGTTAAACTGTAAAAGAAAATTAAGTAAATAGTAGATGGTTGAAAAAGCGTACAAATTTAGATTTTACCCAACTCCAGAACAGGAAAATCTGTTGCTCAGGACGTTGGGTTGTGTACGCTAGGTCTACAACAAAGCTTTGGCAGCTCGAACTCAAGCTTGGTATGAACAGAAAGAAAGAGTAAGCTACAAGCAAACTTCAGCTATGCTTACCAATTGGAAACAGCAGGAAGATTTAGATTTTCTGACACAAGTAAGCTGTGTGCCATTGCAGCAAGGTTTGAGGCATCTACAGACGGCTTTCACCAACTTTTTTAGTGGACGTGCTAAATACCCAAACTTTAAGAAAAAGCGTATGGGGTGGTAGTGCCGAATTTACAAAGTCTGCATTCAAGTGGAGAAATGGTCAAGTCTATTTAGCAAAATGTTGTGAACCATTACCTATCAGGTGGAGCAGGCAACTACCACCAGATTGTGCCCCTAGCACAATAACAGTGAAACTTGATCCCTCTGGTAGATGGTCTGTGTCTTTGAGAGTCAATGATACCAGAAATTTGAGACTCAAGCCGACTAACAAACAAGTAGGTATTGACTTAGGTATTACCAGTCTTTTAACTATCAGTAATGGAGAAAAAGTAGCCAACCCTAAGAATCTAAGCAAATTACACAAGAAACTGAGGTTAGCGGCTAAGTCTCTAAAGAGAAAAACTAAGGGGTCTAATAACTATCAAAAAGCTAGGCTTAAAGTAGCTAGGATATACGCAAAAATTAAAGATTCGAGGCTTGACTATACTCACAAGGTAACATACGTCGCCAATCCGACGGCTCCCCTACAACTGATTAGAGAAAATCAAACTATTGTAGTTGAAGATTTATCGGTAAAAAATATGGCCCGCGAATCACAAAGCACGCCAGAGCAATTAGTGATGCCAACTGGTCCGAATTAGTCAGGCAATTAGAATATAAGGCTGAATGGTATGGACGGGAATTAATCAAAGTTGATAGATATTTCCCTAGCTCTAAACGTTGCTCTAATTGTGGGCACATAGTAGAAAAATTACCTCTAAATATTAGAGAGTGGAATTGCCCAGAGTGTGGTAGTCACCATGACAGGGACATTAATGCAGGTATAAATATTTTGCGGATGGGAACCCGCGTCGGCGTCAGACGCAAGCGGTCAGACCCCGCGCCGCCGACAGCTCGCTTGCGGAATGCTGACCAAGAGAGGGAACGCCCACGCTCGAAGGCTGCGGGACTTGCAGTGTCAGCGCCAGTCGCTCATGGGGGAGACCCCCTTTGGCGGCGCTGGCAAGTCTTTAGGAGCGACTGTAAGACCATCTGAGAGTAAATCTCGCTTATGCTGGTGCCAAGAAACAGAAAGCCCCTAACAGTGATGCTAGGGAATCCCGCGCTGTCTCGTAGTGCAGCGTCGGGAGGATGTCAATACCCGGTAGTTTACAAGTATTGAAGTTGAAATGCTTACAATAACGGGACAATAGACTATGAAACACACTATTTTAAGGTCAGCTAAGAAAAGACGAAGCAAAAAGGATTTATCCTGTTGCGTAGTATATGCTTAGAATCCCCCCCGTGACTTGAGTCCGCGGAGTAGTCAAAGCTACGAACTTATGATTGCCCTGAATGTGGCATTTCAATAGACTGAGACTTATAGCGGTTTTCACAAAGGCAGACTACAAAACTTCTGTCTTCTGTCTTCTGTCTTCTGTCTTCTTCATTCTGTCTTCTGCTTTCTGCGCCCTCGGCATAAGTGCCTTTAAGCCAAAATCTTTGGTTACCAGAAATAACACGGGAGTATGAAAGCCATCCTCTTTTAAGCGATGGATGAAATCCGACCTGAATGGTTTTAACCATTCGTATCCTTTTCTCAAATAATCTTACACCCTACACCAAGATATTTGTTAAAGTAATTAGTATGGCTATTTTAACCCTAACACTTAAGCTACCTTTTTATCGGTTAAACCAGTGCAAGGCACAAGAGTTTGACCGACTAACTGAGTTGAACACAGGTATTGCTAATCAACTTTTAGAAATCCCTAAAACGGATAGAAGAAAGTTCACTAGCAAAGACTTTAATCACCTCGAGATTGGGTCAGGATGGATTAATCAAACCATTCGTAATGCTTGTGCATTGACTAAAGTCAAGCAGTTTCAGTGTTTGCCACTTGAAATTAATAATCAGGGATGGGGTATTCACAAGAAAGGTGACACTTATTCAGTTGCTTTTTCAATCGTAAGAGGAGTTAAAAAGCGCGTCCCTCTAGCTATTCATCAATCCAGTTATGCCGAAGTTTTAGACAAAATCATGGCCAAAGAGGCTAAAAAAGGCAGTCTTAAGCTATGGAAGTCTAAAAAAGGTATTTGGTATGTCTTAATTTAGTGTCTCAATGGATGTTCCTGAGCCGAGCGAGATTAAAGGCTGGATCGGGGTAGATAGAGGTCAAAACCGTATTGCCGTTGCATCATTGCCTCAAAGCTTTGGCAAATTCTGGGATGGTCGTCAAATTAAACATTTAAGAAGACGCTATCAAAGAATTAGAAAAGCATTGCACAAGGCTAAAAAGCGCAAGCTAATTAAGCGCTTAGAGTCTAAAGAAAGACGAATCATAACTTATATAAACCACTGTATTTCTAAGCAGTTGGTTCAGTTGGCGTCATACTATCAAATGGGTTGAAGATTTGAGGACTTATCTGGTATTAGACAAACCTCAAAGCAATCGAGAAAAGCTAAGTCTGATGCCGGAAATAACCGTGATAGTTGGGCTTATGATCGGCTCGAACAATTCACTCGTTATAAAGCGATCAAAGCAGGTGTGATTGTAGAATCAATTCCAGCACCTTATACCAGTAAATCAGATCATAGAAATGGGGTGTTGGGCAAGCGAAATCGCCACTGGTTTAGAGGATTTGATGGTTATAACTGTGACGCAGACTGGAACGCAAGTCAGAATATAGGTCAATGGTTGGGTTTTTCATGTCCTCTCGACCTTCAGAAAGCTGTATCTGTAATGGATGCGGACGGTTTAGAGGATGGGGTAAATGAGAGTCCCCTTAACTAGAGTCACCCTAGAAAAGACGTGGATTTATCCCGTCTTTTCTAGACCTAATGAATCCCTGTCAATTTATTGCAGGGAGTCTCAAATTCTATATCATTTCAGTTATCAGTTTCTTTGCCGCTTAATCTAAAATCTAAAAACTGTTACGCAATAGTTTAATTATAGCAGTTTTCCAAAATGTTGACTTGCATTGCTTCTGCCTCACAGGAGTGCGCATTCCCTCTCTTGGTCAGCATTCCCTCACAGGAGTGCGCGTTCCGCAAGCGAGCTGTCGGCGGCGCGGGGTCGCACCGCTTCTGCCCTCAGCATAAGTACCTTTAAATCAAAATCTTTGTATTCTATATTAATGAAAAGCCCTATAAATGCAAGTATAAAGAGCCAGAAATGTGCTGGGTTTTACGGTCAATGCCTGTCGCCGGAGTGCTGCCGACAGTTTCGGCTGTCGCCGACATGAACAGGTCGAAGCAGGAAGTCAACTTCAAATTGTCACTTTATGTGACGCTTTGTGTCAGTTTTAAGGAGCAGAATTTAATCCAATGGTAAATAAAAATCGTGGTTTTTTGATGGCGGTGGTGGTGCTAGTAATAATTGCTTTCTTGGGATTTTCTCTCTCTCCATTGTTAGGGGGATTATTAGAGGCCAATCAACAAAATAATCAACCTACTCCATCGCCAAATCAGACATCTATAGCAGATCAAGAAGCAGATTTACTGGCACAGGTGCGGGGCTATGAGTTAGTTTTACAAAGGGAGCCAGATAATTTAACTGCACTCCAAGGACTTTTACAAGTAAAGTTAGAGTTAATTCAGTCAGGTAAGGGTAATATCGAGGAGGTGATACCCCCACTGGAAAAATTGTCTGAACTAAATCCTAATAGTACAGATTATAATGTTTTACTGGCTCAAGCTAAAGCATATACAGGCGATCGTGAAGGTGCTGCTCAGATTTATCGTTCCCTTCTGACTAACAAACCAGGCGATTTAAAGGCTTTGCAAGGTTTGGTTAATTTGTTGTTGCAACAAGAGCGCCCTGAAGCAGCTATTGGTTTGTTGCAAGATACACTCAAAGCTGCTCCTGTTGCAAATCAAGTCCAAGCTGACAGTATTGATGTAGTCTCTGTGCAGTTGATTTTAGGGCAGGTTTATGCCGAGCAAAAACGCTACGATGAGGCGATCGCTGTTTATGATGAAGCTATTAAGGGTAATACCGAGGATTTTCGGCCTATTTTGGCTAAGGCAATTATGTTAAAAGAGCAAGGTAATACTGAAGCTTCTCAAGAACTTTTTGATCGAGCAATAGAGCTAGCTCCTGCTGGATTTAAGGATCAAATAAATCGGGAAGCATCTGCTAATTCTGATTCTCAAGTACAGGGATCTCCGGAGGCCAATTCTACAGAGACCAAGACACAAGAGTGAGATAAATAATCCAGATTGGAAGTAGTTTCAACTGAGTCAAATCTCTATACTCAAAAAAATAACTGTTGGAGAGATGACTGAATAATATTTGGCTCTGATAATTTCTCAGAGTCTTTTTTTTGCGAATAAACGACTAACACTAATTAATCCTATTCCTAATACTATGCCTGGATCTATTAGTGGTTGAGAAGTTTTTTTGTGAAGATTATATTGCCAATTTCCTACCTGAGCCGTCACAAATTTTGTTTGGCTTTTGGCATTAAGAAACTTGTATTCCAAATTAGTTTTTTCTAGCCATATATTTATAAGTTGTGCAACTGCTATTGAGGAAGCAATAGCTTTTGAGTTGGGTTTAATCACATCATTAATTACAGCAGTAGGTTCTATTTTAACAGTACTTTGAGTTGTTTTAGCTGTTAAAAAAAATTCTGAAAAATGATTGGCTGCCTGTGCCGAAGTTAGATTGATCGTGCTGTAACTAAGAATAGTAGTAACAGCAACAGAGGCTACTTTGATCAAATTATTTTTCATCTCAGTGTATTCCACAATACTTTATGAATATTTTTTAGTCTGGAGACTTATTCCGACAACTTTTGTTAATTAAACAACCCAGAAACATTTCTGGATAGTGCTTTCAGGATTTTTCATCCCAACAGTAATATTACTGATATGCAATTTTTATTGTATATCAATTGTTTGAAGTTGTGTATCGATCAAATAACTGAGGTGTCATGATTTATATCATTGACAATTTTACTTTTTTATGAGTGTTTTTCCGTAATTGCCATATTTATTTTTGTAGGGTCTAAATAGATATACGGAAGTATACGGAAGTATATAGTTATTTTATTCTTTGATGTATGGTTAATTACTCAGGGGCTGTTACCCCTTAAGGCTTAAACCCTATATTTAATTATAGATGACATAGAGAGAATTTTGATCTAAATTTTGTCTGATGATTGAAAGATAACTTGGTTTTTGCTCAAAAGTTAGTAATTTTTGTAGTTTACTTCCTGACAATTAAAGGGATATACTCTTCATGTCACAATCAATTTAAGATTGCTGTATGATTTATCATCCATTAATGCTTTGTTTGATGACTACTTGAAAATTTATGGCGCTACTTGAATCGGGAATAGGGAATAGGGAACAGGGAACAATAGACTGTCAAAGGGTTTCAGGATGGGGAAATGTCCTAATCTTAATGCGTAGTGCTATAGTATTTTTTCCTAACTCCTAATACCAATTTTATAAATGTTTGCTACAAATATTCAGGGGATTTTTGTTTGAGTAAACCCACCCCCAACCCCTCCCAGGAGGAAGAGAACACAAGAGAATAGAATAGAAGCGGTGCGAGCGGATTGCGTTAGACGCAAGCGGTACGACCCCCCGACGACGTTAGCATTAGCGTTTCGCTGCGCGACATGAAAAGCAAAACTCCTCTGCAAGAGGCAGCTCCTCTGCAAGAGGCAAGTCGCAAGCGGTCGGAACCCGGCGTTTTGCTCCGCAACATGTAAAGCGGAGCGGCTCTGCACTCTTCGGGTCTCCTCGCCATGGGAATGCTGACCAAGAGAGGGAACGCGCACTCCTGTGAGGCAGAAGTTTTGTAGTAAACATTTTGGAAAACCCCTATATTAGTTCATAAATTATCTTATTAGTCAGAAAGACATCTCCCATAAAATATGCACGATTGCCCTTATTATTCGTAACATTCTTTTTTTGAAATGGTATAACACCTACCACCTTTTTTTCAGGATATATAGCCAATAAAATTGGTATTATATAGAATCCGGTTATATAATATATGTTGATAATTCTATAAATTACTTCAAGCCTTGAATAGAACCACCTCCCCATCTCCCCCAACCATATAATAAGTATTCAACCGGATTTGATATTATTCCTACTCAAGTATTCCTGATTTCTTATTTCAATATCAAATGAAAAACTTAAAGCAATCTCAACAATTTATCCCTCAAAAAAAACTAGATTTCCTCTTAGTTTGCTTAATTACTTTTGAACTTTTTATAGTTATAATCTACCTCGGTAGTATTCTGCTCAACGGTCAACCATACCCCCCATTTGACATGAACGGTCAAATGACTATTTCTTCTTTATTACAAGCATTACATCTGTTTGTAATTGGATTGATACCTTTAATATTACTATTTCAAGAATGGCATTCTCAAATATATCCTTCTCCCTGGTTTAAATTAACCTTTGGAATACTATTAATTTACGGCGCTATTGATGAAGTATGGAAAATTCATCTACAACTAAAAAACTGGATTCCTTGGTTAGGTGAACGAGGTTGGCTGAAACTATATATAGTTCTTTTTATTATGCCTTTAATTATCTTCTACTCAGAGTTGCGATTTCTTTGGCGTTCTTACCGTAAAGAAACTTTTTTAGCACTACTAGGAATGTTTATTTTTGCTATTGGAGGATTTGGATCGGAAGTTTTTAAAGATATTGCCCAACCTCTACTTAGTTTATTTTTTAAACAAGATTTTTTGATAACTTTTATTGAAAAATTCCGCATTGCCTTTGAAGAATTTTTTGAACTAATAGGAGAAAATTTAGTTGTCTATGGATTTTTGTTATTTTGGGGTAAACGAATAGATGAAAATCAGAAAATTCTTAGCCAAGAAGTCGTAAATACTCAACCTTAATACAAACATCTATTGCTATATTTAAACCTGCATCTAATACTTTATTTGCTGACTGCCAATCTCTCACTCCTAGCTGAGTCCAAATAGTTTTAGCATGGATAGCGATCGCTGCTTCTACGATTTCTGGTAAATATTCAGAACGACGGAAAACATTAACAATATCCACAGGTTCAGGAATATCTTGTAAAGTAGCATAAGTAGGTTGA
>NZ_JAAHGT010000343.1 GCF_010672385.1 Okeania sp. SIO2F4 | reverse complement strand
CCACAGATTTCTTCAGATAAAAAATTCTCAACCTACTAATTTTTGCCGACCAGGGAGAGTCAAATACAATTCTCATCTCATCCACAGATTTCTTCAGATAAAAAATTCTCAACCTACTAATTTTTGCCGACCAGGGAGAGTCAAATACAATTCTCATCTCATCCACAGATTTCTTCAGATAAAAAATTCTCAACCTACTAATTTTTGCTGACCAGGGAGAGTCAAATACAATTCTCATCTCATCCACAAATTTTCCACTAGAAAAAATTTCGATAATTTTGCCAAAATTTAGCACCTCTTCAGAAAAATAGTAGATGAGGATTTTCTCAATTTATCAATTTTATTTGACTCGGATATGAGGCAATAATTTTCCATACCTACTAATTTTTGCTAACCAGGGAGAGTCAAATACAATTCTCATCTCATCCACAGATTTCTTCAGATAAAAAATTCTCAACCTACTAATTTTTGCCGACCAGGGAGAGTCAAATACAATTCTCATCTCATCCACAAATTTTCCACTAGAAAAAATTTCGATAATTTTGCCAAAATTTAGCACCTCTTCAGAAAAATAGTAGATGAGGATTTTCTCAATTTATCAATTTTATTTGACTCGGATATGAGGCAATAATTTTCCATAGCCACTAATTTTTGCCGACCAGGGAGAGTTAAATACAATTCTCATCTCATAGACAGATTTTCCACTAGAAAGAATTTCGATAATTTTGCCAAGATGTAAAAATAAGTCATAAAACTATCACTGAATATTTTTCTGCCTTGACTAATTGTTTTAACTAAAAAAGTATGAGCAATTATCGTCGGACACTAAATCATGCTCAAAACTATTATTGATAATAATTGCTTTTCCTTTAAAGACTTTCTTTTGCTTTATGAAGTTCATCTGCCCACTTTTTAAGCGCTGCCTCTTGGTATCCAAGAAACTCTTCTCGTTTTGCCAGTTCTTTTTCTTTTTCCTTGATTTCCAGTTCGCGGTTTTCAAGTTTTTCTTCTCGTTCTTTTAGTTTATTTTCCCACTCTTTTGTATTTTTCCTAGCCTGATGAGACTTTTGTTTCAGCGATAATAAGTCAGAAGCTATTTTTCTTAATTCATCATCTGAAAAATTCATATACTTATTAGTTTGAAATTCTATTTTTTTAGCCAGTTCATCAAGACCAAATAGTCTAAACCACCAGCTATCACTAGAAATTTATATTTGTAGTGTTTGGATGAAGTGAAGGGCTAATAGCAACAATACAAGTTGAATACCAAAATGGTCGCTCATCTGGGGCGTTATCTAAGCAACGAAACTTATGTTTGTTTGCTTTTAGTACGTTAAACCATTTAATCCGATGTTCATAAACCTGTTGAAATGGATTTCTATCTTCACTACCTAAAATATAACCACTCGGTGTACACCAATCACCATTCTCAGATGCTATAAATGGCTCATGGCATTCTTTTAATTCAATAGGAATAATCGCATCATTTTTGAGGAAGGTTAAATCAATCTGACGATTTTCAATATAATAATCCATTAAAACTAAATGGAGTTTCTCTTCATCACCGAAACGAAATTCCATGTCATCCAAAAATTTTCCTACAGCTTCTCTTTCATAGGATGTATCAAAATTTTTTCCCATCCAAACTTCAATAGTCACTGTGTCTATCCTTAAACTACTAAATTTATCTGTTGATAAAATTATAATAGGTGACTATTCGATATTCGGATGATAGATATATAGGGTTGACCACAGTTGGTAAGTTGTTTATTATAATTTGGCCTGAGTAAAAATTTGAAAGTTAAAAAGCTATTTTTTATCTAAAATAATTCAATCCTACTGCCAATATTGAACAAGAATATAGTCGAGTATATGAGGAAATATTTGAATAATTTGACAAAATATATCGTTCTTAAAACCGAACCATTCTGTACTTCGTAAAATTGACATTTGTTAGTAGATTGTGAAGAAAGCGATCGCTCAAATATCTCTTATCTCTAAACTTCAAACCAAATTAAATCTGGATAAATATTTATCATAGTTTCTTTAGTAAGGAGCTGATGTGCGACAATAGTTTTTTTGTGCAATGACAAACCCTTATATCCTAATAATTTAATCCTAAATTTCACAAGTAATATTATGTGTCCCCTCCGGGGGAGATACCCTATCGAGTGAATACTTATTGATAATAGGAAACATCTTAACTGAGAATAGGGAATAAAGCAGAGGAGGAAAATAGAGCCAATTATTCTTAAAACCAAGAGTAGTTTTTGAACGTTAAATATAAATCAAACAAACAATCAATAAATTTTTACTTCTGACTTTGAGCGATCGCAAACTACCTTTAAATTAAAACTTGAGGCCAAGAGGATAAAGATAATTTTTACTAATCTAAATAAGCTTTAAGATTGTTTGTGCAAATCAAAAAAATCCCTTTTTTTCTCAATTATTACAAAATATTTCACGAGCTTGCGTTGTTTCAGCGATTTGTATCATACTCTGAACATTAAGGTATGATGCCAATGTTGTATCTAAAACAAAAATAACCTGCTTTCAACAAAGCTACAACCTAGTATTTACGTTAAAAATATCCTAGATATTGCGATTTGCAGCAAGCTAAAATAAGCTCAAAAAAACAAATTTTGTATAAGTAAAAATACTTAAGTAATTATATACATTGACAAAACACCACAAATAGTATACTAAGTTGCTATGCGAAAAATATAATCATTGTCATTTCGGTTTGCTATTTCTTATTCCCTAAAGGCTAATACCTAAATTATTGATGAAATTGAATAACTCCTATATTTGTATCTTTTATAGGTGGCAATCGCCAGCCAATTTTTACTGGGTTAAGGGGAGATTTAGGCAAAAGTTTCTTGGTAAAATTACAAAGTCTCGATCTTACGAAAAAAGGACGAGAGTTTGAAAGCGACGTCTTTTTAAAGCGTGGATGAAAAACGTTTCATGTCGCGCAGCGAAACGGGCGATTAAAATCACCTTAAAAAGTTGTCATTTTTTATTCTTTAATGCGATCATAATAATATAGAGGTGATCAAGATGTATGGATGCCAACAAGAGTTAATTAAAAGTCCCGAAAAAATCTCGTTTTTAGAATACTTATGTATCACAGCAAATAAGCTTATTAATTGCGGGATTTATTTAGCCAGACAATGGTATTTTAAATTGGGGTATATCACAGGAAAATACGACTTAGAAAAAAAGCTCAAGTCCAATAGGAATTATCAATTTTTGTATTCTCAAGCAGCACAACAAACTCTGAGAGGGGTAGCAGAAGCATTTAAGTCCTATAAAGAACTTTCTAATAAGTACAAAAAAGGAGAATTAACTGATCGGCCTCGATTACCTAAATACCGTAAAAAAGGAGGAATGGAAGTTATAACTTACCCCAAACAAGCTTTAAAGTTAGAAAAAAGTCAAGTTAAAGTACCTCTGGGACGAAAGGTTAAAGCAGCATTTAAAATTGACAGTTTTTTCTTAGATTTTCCAAGTAATCTTGAGTTTAAAGAAATCAGATAAATTAGGATTTTGCCACGTAATGGTTGCTTTTATGTTGAATGGATTTATGAGTTAAAAACCGATCAACCTGAGTTAGATAAAGCCCAAGTCTTAGGCATTGACCACGGGGTAGATAATTGGTTAAGTTGTATCTCCAATGTAGGGACAAGCTTCATTATTGATGGTAAACACCTGAAGTCAAAAAATCAATGGTACAACAAACAAATTGCGGCAATTAAAGAAGGTAAACCCCAAGGATTTTGGTCAAACAAATTAGCGTGTATAACTGAGAAACGTAATCGAAAAATGCGTATCGGCTGTTAACAAAGTAGCAAGATTAGTGATTAACCATTGTTTAAAACATGCTATTGGTAGAATAGTTTTTGGTTGGAATAAAGGGCAAAAAGATAGCATTGACATCGGAAGGAAAAACAACCAAAAGTTTGTACAAATTCCTACAGCAAAACTCAAAGAACGGATTAGTCAGTTATGCGAATTGTACGGCATAGAGTTGATCGAAACCGAAGAATCGTACACCTCACAAGCATCGTTTTTAGATGGTGATTTCCTGCCAACTAGGGCGTGAAAAACCCGTTTGCGCAGCATTCCGTAGGAAAAGCTGGAAAGCGTCTGGAAAACGAATTAAGCGATGCAGCGCGGTCTTGGGGGTTTCCCCCATGAGCGACTGCATCAAGACAACGAGGTTTATATCAAACTCAATGCGGACCCTTAGTCAATGCAGATATTAATGGCGCAGCTAATATCCTCAAAAAAGTAGCGACAACTTTGAAATTTTCTCTCAAAGAAGTCAGTAGAGGCACTTTGATAATGCCTTTAAGAATCCAATGCATGGATTGCTTAAGAATCCCCGCACCTTTAGGTCGGGGAGTATCAAGGTAAACTATTTAAAGAAAGGATGATATGTGTTGAAAAATCTATAGGACTCAAACAAACTATGACATCTTATGCTACTACTACTGCCAGAGCAGAAATGAGTGAAATTCGTCGTCTCAAAGGCTTACTACCACCAGAATTACAAAGTTGGGTAATGGTAGAAAAGTCCATTGAAGTTAATCCCCCACTAATTCGCAGTGAGGAAATAGGCAAAGACCAAGTAGAAATATCCATTGACCTAGCACGTTGGGAACAACTAGCATTAGACCAACGTAACTTATTATTCTGGCATGAAGTGGCCAGAATTCAAAACGATACAATTCCCAGGGATGGTTGGGAAATGGCTGCCCTAGCAATTGGTTTGGGGGGTGCTGTTGGTGAATTATGGGTACAGGATGGTCTACTTTTAGTTCTGGCCTTAGCTTTGTGTGGTGTATCTGGGTATAGACTCTATCAGAAAAATAACGGAGAACGTAATCTTAAAGAGGCGATAGAAGCAGATGATAAGGCGATCGCCCTAGCCACTCGTTTTGGTTATTCACTCCCCAATGCTTATAAAAGTTTAGGTAGTGCTCTGAAAACTCTAATCGAAGAAACTCCCAAAAAACGGCAGAGGGCAAAATATGAATCACGACTTCAAGCTCTCAAACGTAGTGCAGCTAAAGCCAAGGCAAGAGTTAAAGGAAGTCGTGAAACTTCACGTTCTGAAAATATATATAACTAGACAGGAAATATTGGGTGGGTTAGTCGGAAACTAATCAAAACTAGACTCGATCGGGAGTAACAACCCACTCAAATTTATCCTGGTTATTTTGGTGTTATAATAGGGATATAACTGAATTAATAGAAACAGCAATCTGGCTTGGTGGCTATATACATCATCTAAATACATTCCATTCTCGAAGGTAGTGGGCATAGATTAATCCATTAAGTATATTAGTATCAAGTCATTACTAATCATGAGACTATAATTTTAGTCTAGAGGGTGGTCTAACCATTTAAATGATTTTTATTCCATCGCTTAAGCATAATTTGGTAATAATTATGAAGCTGATTATACCAGGAAAATCTTCAGTAAGATACCTAAAATTGTCATCTTCAAATAAATAACTCTTGCAGAAACAACAATACTCAATACTATAGTCTTATAGAAAATAGAAGGATTTCATGGTCAGCCAAACCTCAGAAACAGATATAAAAGTAACTTTTAGGGGAAAAACTCCTGTGATTAATTTGCCTCTTCGTTTTACCGTCTCGGAGGCAGAATCATTTAAGTTAACTTGCCAACAACTTTTCTCTCAAGAGAATACTACAGGCAAGATTATTATTGATTTTAGTAACACTAATTTTATAGATAGTTGTGGTATTGGTTCCTTGGTAACAAATCTCAAAACAGCAAGGGAAAAAGATACAGATTTTGTCCTTTGTGATATTAATTCTCAGGTTATGGGCGTATTTGCCCTAACTGGATTAGACCAGATTTTAATCATTGAACAATCCACACAACCAGAGGTTAAAAGTAATCGTAAGTCTGATGAAAATCAACTACCTATTACTCATCCTTCGATTAAATCTTGGGTAAAACGTCTGATTGATATTGTTGGTGCTTTGGTAGGATTATTTATTACAGGTATTTTGTTTATACCTATAGCTATTTCTATTAAGTTTGATAGTCCTGGTCCGATATTTTTTGGTCAAATACGATGTGGTTGGATGGGAAGGCGTTTCCGAATGTGGAAATTTCGCTCTATGTGTGTAAATGCAGAGCAACTTAAGAGTCAAATCAAAAATCAAGCTCAAGGTGCAATTTTTAAGAATGAAAATGATCCGCGAATTACTAAAGTTGGTAACTTTTTGAGACGAAAGAGTTTGGATGAATTACCTCAGTTTTGGAATGTATTAAAAGGGGATATGAGTTTAGTGGGAACTAGACCTCCAACTCCTGATGAAGTAGAGCGTTATGAAGTTCCTCAGTGGCAACGTTTAGATGTTAAACCTGGTATGACAGGAGAATGGCAAGTTAATGGTCGTTCTCAAGTGAAAAATTTTGAAGATATTATCAGGTTGGATTTAAAATACCAAAAGAATTGGAGTCTAATGTACGACATAAAGTTAATTATTAGGACTGTAGCAATTCTATTCGAGAAAAGTAGTGGAGCCTACTAGAATGATTTAATATACTTACCGTTGGGGTTTTGATATTTTGAAATTTTCAGTTATCGAAACCAACTTAACTTATTGCAGAAATTTGATATTTCCTGTTTATACACATCTTTTCCCCATAAGGTATTGGCTAGAAATATCAATATAGCGCTAGGGAATAGGGAATAGGGAATAGGGAATAGGGAATAGTAAACTGTCAAAGGGTTTCAGGATTTAGAAATGTCCTAACCTGAATGAGTAGCGCTATATATTAAATGATTATAGATTTAAGTTTTACTTGTTTTAATCTTAATCATCTGAGGATATTTTATGTTGGAGAATTGTGTTGGTAAAATCTGACAATTCCCACTTTAGTAGCCAACAAAAATCAGCTCAAATAAATGACTTTAATAATTTGATCGGATGAAACAAATGGATATTTTTTGAATTGGATGAAGCACTGAAGCTTAACATCTGGCGGTCAGAAAAATCATGTCAAATATTGAGGAAAAAAAGATGGAAAACTTCAAACTAATTTGTGTGATTGAAAAACATAAATCCCAATCCTTTTTATATAGTTTAAGTAGGTAGGCATAAATAAAGGCTAAAATAAAAAATATGAATAAAGAAGCTATAACCCAGTTTCTAAAAGGTTTTCACCGCGCGTGAATTTTCATTGCTATTGTACCGATAATTAAGCCCACCTACTTATCTTCCATTGTTGCTCCGAGAATTATTAACTTGAATAGGATTTTAGGTCGCTAGGTTCAATTTTTGGCCTGAGAATTCAACTCTAACTAATTGTAGATACTACACAGACAGTAGAATTTTCAACTCAATTGTTCTAAAATTCTGTTCAACCTACTAGACCGACACAGCCAAAATGGTGCGTTACGATGGATTGCTAAATCTCTTTCATAGTTTGAATTTAAACCATCTAAAACACCCTACAATTTGGCACAAAATTAGCTGTGTCAGTCCACTACTAAAGCGACACGCCGTAAATTTTACTTGAGGAAAATACTATAATCTTTAATTTGATAAAGATTAAACTGAAAAAGCTAATATACTATTTTAGCTGTGTCAGTCCACTACTATAAAAATTTCACAACATGGTTTCAAATTGTTAGATATGAAATAATTCCCCGAAATTACTGTACCATCAAAATTCACAGTCTATAAAATCTTACTTTTAACTTTTGAGTTCTGAATGTCTGACTTCTGTGAAATGGTATTACTACCTTTGCAGAATAGCAACAATAATTAATTAAATTATGCGTATTCTTATCTATTCCTACAACTATCACCCAGAACCAATTGGTATTGCACCCCTAATGACAGAACTTGCGGAAGGTTTTGCTAAACGTGGACATCAAGTTCGTGTGGTGACTGGTATGCCAAATTATCCTGAACGTAAAATTTATGATGAGTATAAAGGGAAGTTTTTTCTGACACAAGAACAAAATGGCGTAACAGTTCAACGTAGTTATATCCATGTGAGAGGTTCTAAACCTGGGCTTTTAGATCGGCTATTGTTAGATGGTAGTTTTATTCTGTCTAGTTTATGGCAAGCTTTTAATGGTTGGAAACCTGATATTATTTTTGCGACTACTCCTCCTATATTAATTTCTTTACCAGTTAGTTTTTATGGCTTATTTTCTAATTCGTATGTAGTGTTAAATATTCAAGATATTGTTTCTGAAGCTGCGGTAAGAGTGGGGTTGGTGAAAAAAGATAGTTGGATAGTAGGTCTAGCTGAAACTATAGAAAATTTAGCTTATCGAAAAGCTGCTAAGATTAGTGTTATTGCTGAAGATTTTGCCACTAAGTTAATTGAACAAGGCATTGATAAAAAACGTATTGTTTGTATCCCGAATTGGGTAGATCTGAATTTTATTAGACCTCTGGATAAAAATAATCCTTTCCGAGAAGAGCATAATCTTCAAGATAAGTTTGTAGTTGTTTATTCTGGGAATATTGCTTTAACTCAAGGTTTAGAAACAGTAATTAAAGCTGCTGCTAGTCTCAAAGAAAAATCAGAAATTTCTTTTGTCATTTTAGGGGAAGAAAAAGCGCGTCAACAATTACAAGAATGTTGTGATAATTATCAAGCAGATAATGTAACTTTACTTCCTTTAGTACCACGAGAAAAATTACCAGAAATGTTATCTTCTGCTGATGTTGGTTTAGTAATACAGAAAAAGACAGTTACTGCTTTTAATTTACCTTCAAAAATTCCTGTTATTCTTGCTAGTGGTCGTCCAATCATAGCTTCTGTTCCAGATACAGGTACAGCAATGAGGGTTGTCAAAGAAAGTGGCGGTGGAATAGTGGTTACTCCAGAAGATTCTCAAGCTTTGGCACAAGCAATTGTAGAATTATATGAAAATCCAGAAAAACTTGAGCAACTGGGTCAGCAAGGAAGAAAATATGCGGAAGAAAATTTTGGCTCTAAAAATGCTTTAAATAGTTATGAAGCTTTATTTGATGAAATTTTAGAGTCGAGGGAGTAGGTAGGGACGTTGTATGCAACGTCCCTACTTTGTAGGGAAAAATAATTAACTAGCTATTAGCTTTCAGCATTTAGCTATCAGCTAAAAATCCAAGGGTTTAAGTCCCCCACTATATTTGAAAAATTAGTGGTGCGCTTTTTTGGGGGTTTGAATCCCCTATTATGCACCGTGAAAAGCTGA
>NZ_JAAHGT010000342.1 GCF_010672385.1 Okeania sp. SIO2F4 | reverse complement strand
GTATATCCTTGAATATTCTCCGGTTTAAACTGATATAAAGTACGAGTTGCCAGACGAGTCAAAGCTTCCGAACCCCGAATAACAACTAAATACTTACCTGCGTTGAGGCGGTTACGATAAGATACAGCATCACCACCACCAACAATCAAACCCACTCCACCACCAACAAAAGTTCCACCCATTGCACCAGAAATACCACCCAATATTCCACCAATAAAATGATTGCCAAATTCGCCTGCCCAAGCAAAAGTATTCAAACCAGTAATCAAACTAAAAGTAGTACCAGCAGCAAACCCAAATGGTACAAGCCAAATTACCATCCGCATCGCTTGTTTGCGGGCCTGTTCCTTGGGGTCAATAAGGCCATATTCATCGGCAGTTTGATACCCCCGGCCCAAGATTGCCACTTGTTTCATGGGCAAACCCTCTTTTTCTAAAGCAGAATACGCGGCTTCAGCTTGAATACGGTCTGATAATACGGCAACGAGATAATTCATAAAAATTGTTAAAAGCAATCTAAAATATTTCTGTCAATAAAATAAATTATAGGCCCATACTGGTACTCTATAAGGATAAAGTTGTTATTTCAGACACAAAAAAACCTAAACATTAAGGAGTGAGAGTTAGCTATTGATTAAAATCAATGGTCATCGAACGCGACAGGTTTTAACCCGTCATTATTCTTAATAGAAAAAGGCCAATTTTGTGTTAATTCATAGACAAGGAGATGATGTAAATTGTATGGATGTCAACAACACTCGATCAAAAAATCCCCAGAGGTCATGGCAGTTCTTGAATATATCTGTTCACAAGCCAATAAATTAACGAACTGTGGGATTTACTATTGCCGTCAAATGGTGTTTAAAGCAGGAAGTTTTTTAACCAGAGCCACACTTGATAAAGAATTAAAAAGCAATATACACTTCAAAGCAATGGGTTCAGCTTGTGCTCAACAGACATTACATAGTGTAATTGAATCTTTTGATTCCTACAAAAATTTATGGAAGCTATACAAGGAGGAAAAATTACACTTTAGACCCAAGCCACCAAGTTATCGGAAGAAAGGTGGAATGGCAGTAGTTAGTTATCCAGCTCGATGGGTAAAATTAGTTGATGAAAGTCTAAAATTCCCCTTAGGAAATCAGGTAAAAGCATGGTTCGGAATTAACCATTTTATTTTACCCATGCCCTCGAATTTGGATTTTAACTCAATCAAAGAGTATCGCATCGTTCCAAGAAATGGATGTTTTTATATCGAGTTTGTTTACAAACAGCAAGAAATCGAATCTGTTAAAGTCAATAATAATGTTTTAGGAATTGACCCTGGTGTAAATAATTGGATAACAGGAGTTTCTAATACTGGGAAGTCATTTATTATTGATGGAAAAAAAGTCAAATCTCAGAATCATTGGTATAACAAACAAGTCGCTAAAATTAAGACGAGAAAGCCTCAAGATTACTGGAATGAAGAATTAGCAGAACTGACGGAAAAGCGCAACCGTCAAATGAGGGACAACATTAATAAAGCGGCAAGGTTTATAATTAATTGGTGTCTGGTGAATGATATTAGTAACATCGTTTTTGGTTGGAACAAATTCAACAAAGATGGGATTAATATCGGCAAAAAGAACAACCAAGAATTCGTACAAATTCCTACGGCTAGACTCAAAGAAAGAATATCTCAACTTTGTGAACAGTATGGGATTAACTTTATTGAGACAGAAGAGAGTTATACCAGTCAAGCCAGTTTTTTAGATGATGATTTTCTACCTAAATATGGTGAAAAACCCGAGCGGTGGAAGGCATCAGGAAAGAGGGTTAGAAGGGGGTTATATCGCTCTTGTGATGGTAGCTTGATTAATGCTGATGCACATGGCGCAGCCAACATAATTAGAAAGGTAAAAACACAGTTAAATTTAGATTTAACCAAGGTTATTAGGGCAGTTTTGACTCTGCCAAAACGGTATTTTTTGGATTCTCTTTCAAGACAATATCGTAAGCGTTGTGAGGGTGGTTTGAACCCGCTCACAATATTCGCTTAGAATCCCCGTCTTTTTAAAGCGGCGAGAAGTCAATGAAGCAGAAGTTTCAGTCACACAGGGCTTACCAATGGATAATGGATAATTTCTCTAATGAATAATTGATAATTTATAATTATTTTGCTTGGAAATTCTTGTACAAAAAGTGAAAACTTTTAGACTTTTCTGATCTACAAAGAAATAGTTTTTCTACAAGGTTTAAAAATTCAACTCATTATCAATTATTAAGTCCATTATTCATTATCCATTATCCATTAATGAAGCACCTAAACAAGAAACCGGGTTTATTACCCTGATTATTGTTATTCAAACCAGGAAATTTCGTCGATAAACCCGGTTTTTACGTCAGTCCTATCAGAAAAATAATTCATAAACCCAAATTATTCAACTAACTTCCTATGCCAAAAGTTCTTGTATCCGATCCAATCGATCAAAGTGGAATTGATATTATCTCCCAAGTAGCTCAGGTAGATGTAAAAACAGGTCTACCCGTAGAAGAATTGGTAAAAATTATCCCAGAATATGATGCTTTAATGATTCGTTCTGGTACTAAAGTCACCAAAGAAATTATTGAAGCTGCAACAGAACTAAAAATTATTGGTCGTGCTGGAGTCGGGGTAGATAATGTAGATGTACCAGCAGCAACTCGTAAAGGTATTGTAGTAGTTAATTCTCCAGAAGGAAATACAATCGCTGCCGCAGAACACGCCCTAGCGATGATGTTATCCATGTCGCGCCACGTTGCAGAAGCTAACCAATCAGTTGTAAGTGGAAAATGGGACCGCAAAAAGTTTATCGGGGTAGAGGTCTACAAAAAAACTCTCGGTGTTGTTGGTTTGGGTAAAATTGGCTCCCATGTAGCTAAGGTGGCGAAAGCTATGGGAATGAAAATTTTGGCCTACGATCCATTTATTTCTGCAGAAAGAGCAGAACAGTTGGGTTGTAGTTTGGTAGATATGGAACTGTTAGTCCAAGAGTCAGATTATATTACTCTCCACATACCCAAAACTGACGAAACTTATCATTCTATTAATGCTGAAACTTTTGCCAAAATGAAGCCTACAGCTCGGATTATTAATTGTGCTAGAGGTGGAATTATTGATGAAGTTGCTTTAGCTGAAGCTTTAAAAGAAGGAAAAATTGCTGGAGCTGCTTTAGATGTGTATGAAAATGAACCTTTAGAAGCTGAGTCCCCACTACGAGAGTTGGGGCCAAAAATTGTTATGACTCCTCACTTGGGTGCTTCTACTGCTGAAGCTCAAGTGAATGTGGCAATTGATGTGGCTGAACAAATTCGAGATGTATTATTAGGGTTGCCTGCTAGATCCGCGGTGAATATCCCTGGTATGTATCCTGATACATTGGAAAAACTTAAGCCCTATTTGTTATTGGCTGAAACTCTTGGTAATTTGGTCAGTCAATTAGCAGGTGGGCGTATTGATTTTCTCAATGTTCGTCTCGAAGGAGATTTGGCCAGTGGAGATAGTAAACCTGTAGTAGTGGCAGCCTTGAAGGGTTTACTTTCTCAAGCCTTGCGAGAGCGGGTCAACTATGTAAACGCTTCCATTGAAGCTAAGGAAAGAGGTATTCGGGTAGTGGAAACTAGAGATGCTTCAGTCCGGGACTATACTGGTTCATTACAGTTAGAAGCAAAGGGTTCTCTGGGCGACCATATTGTTAGAGGTGCTTTACTTGGAGAAGATGAGATTCGGATTACTAATATTGATGGTTTCCCAATTAATGTTCCTCCTAGTCCATATATGTTATTGACTCTCCACCGAGATCTGCCCGGAATTATTGGTAAAATAGGTTCACTTCTAGGCAGTTTCAATGTCAATATTGCCAGTATGCAGGTAGGTCGTAAAATTGTTCGGGGTGATGCTGTGATGGTATTAAGTGTTGATGACCCATTGCCAGAAGAAATATTAACTGAAATTCTCAAAGAACCAGGAATTAAAGATGCTTATACAGTTGCTCTTTGACATACTCTTGGGCTTAAAGGTGCAGAGATTCTCCTGAGAAGTGGGTGCGACTCGTTGGCCACTAAACTAGGGAACTAGGTATAAATGGCCGTTCCAAGTTAATACATGAGGGCAACCTCGACTTGTGAATAACTCTTATGTCCTTGGTGGTGAAATTCCATCCGCCTTGTTGTTAGGTTGACAGCATAGACCACGGGGTAGCGACTGAACATCAATCCCCGAAGCTGGTTTAAAAGCGGGAAAAATACCAGTTATCAGGAACGATACCGCAAGCAAAGGCTGACAAGTGGACGAACAGAAAGGTAATAAAACTCTCGTGACAGGAAACCATCCCAAAGGTAGCTATGGAATGTAGGACGAAAGTTAGAGGGTCTTGGATAATCTTATCCACTTGAGATTATCAACAACCATACCGAACCCTCCGGGAGATTTTACCCCACTAAATCAGTCGTAATAAAGGAATAAGGGAACGAGGAAACCTCTCTAAGACACCTAAGAATACAGGTCGAAATCGAAGGCAAGCCATTCAAGGTCAATCTACGCAATAGACGTAGGTCTTAGAGAGAGTAGGATTGGGTAAAAAGCTATCGAGCTGACGTACCCACAGTTAGACGTAATGTAGAGGAACCACTAGCTAATGAATAAAGCCAAAACCCTAAAAAGACGTTTGGGAAACCCAAAACCATTTTTAAGCGTGGCATGGGACACAAACGATATACCGGATGCCTGTAGTGTCAATCCAAATCTCAAATGGAAAGACATTAATTGGAAGAAGGTGGAAAAGTATGTGTTTAAGTTGCAAAAACTCATCTACAGAGCATCCAGCCGTGGCGAAATCCGCTTTCCGGCGTAAATACCAAAAACTTCTGACCAAAAGTTATTACGCCAGGCTGCTAGCTGTTAGACGTGTCACACAAGACAACCAAGGTAAGAAGACAGCCGGAGTGGACGGAATCAAAAATCTGCCCCCAATGGAAAGACTCAACCTTGTTGATATTCTCAAGACACAATATTTCAAAGCAAGTCCAACCCGTAGAGTCTGGATACCAAAACCAGGAAGGGACGAAAAGCGACCGCTCGGAATCCCTACAATGTACGACCGTGCATTGCAAGCCCTGGTAAAGCTAGGTATGGAACCAGAATGGGAAGCACACTTTGAACCTAATAGCTATGGTCTTTTCCGGAGGTCAACACATGATGCTATTGGAGCAATCTTCAGCAGCATCAAACTCAAGCCTAAGTATGTATTAGATGCTGACATATCCAAATGTTTTGACCGAATTAACCACGATGCACTGTTAGGAAAAATTGGAATATCTCCATATAGACGATTAATCAAACAATGGTTAAAGTCGGGGGTATTTGACAACAATCAATTCCTAGACACTGTGGAAGGTACACCACAGGGAGGGGTCATATCACCCTTGCTAGCAAACATCGCCTTGCACGGCATGGAAGAATGTCTAAATAAATTCACTGAAACCTTACCAGGTGAAAAGGAAAAGAATAAAAAGGCATTAACCATAGTGCGCTATGCTGATGACTTCGTCATCCTACATAAGGATATCAAAGTAGTGCTACAAGCAAAAGCCGTAATACAGGAATGGTTGAGCCAAATAGGATTAGAACTAAAACCAGAAAAAACCAGAATTGCCCACACCTTAGAGGAACACGAAGGGAGTAAACCTGGAGTTGATTTCCTAGGGTTTAATGTAAGGCAATATGAGGTTAAATCAGCCGGACAAGGATTTAAGACGCTGATTAAACCATCCTCCAAGAGTATAAAAACTCACTATCGGAAACTGGCGGATATATTTGATTCCAACAAAACCGCTCCTAGTAAAGCTTTAATAACTAAATTAAACCCGGTAATTAGAGGATGGGGCAATTACTTCTCCACTGTAGTCAGTAATAAGATATTCAGTAAAATGGATATGCTTATATGGAAGAGACTGTGGAGATGGGCAAGTAGAAGGCATCCCAACAAGTCAGTCAAATGGGTTAAGAAAAAGTATTTCCCCAAAGTTAAGGAAACCAGAAACTGGGAATTTAACGATGGCAAATATACACTAAACCTACACTCAGATGTCCCCATTGTACGGCACATCAAAGTGAAAGGTAATAAATCCCCCTACGATGGTGACTGGACTTATTGGAGCAGCAGAATCGGTAAATACCCAGCTCTTAGGAAAGAAGTCACAACGCTGTTAAAACGGCAAAAGAACAAATGCGCATCTTGTGGGCTAACTTTTAGACCAACTGACCTTATGGAAGTTGACCATATAAAACCAAGGTCTAAAGGTGGTGACAACACAATTAAGAATAAACAACTGTTGCACCGACATTGCCACGACACTAAAACTGCCCTAGATAAAAAGACATACGCAGAACCAAAGTTACAGGATTTACCTGATGGATATTTATGGGTTGACGATATGTTGATATTAGGACAGGGATGTACCCATGACAAGGGACGTTTAAGAGAGGAGCCGATTTGGAGGTGAAAGTCTCACGTCCGGTTCTGAAGACGAGTCGGGTAGGGTAACTTGCCTGGCTTAGTTTAACAGGGAATATATATAACCAAAACCTAAAAAAATAACGGGAGGAAAGTTCCCGGAAGATTTATCCCCTGGTTGAATAACGACACGCGGGTCATAAAGCGGAGTAAAAGCCTGGTATACTAGAGGAAGACCGAACAAGGTTTGTCGCCATGACAAGAGGGCACTTTGCGGTGAAATTCCGGCGGACACCTGTAAGGGGACTTAGTTTCCTACGACGGCTGTTAGCTCCGCATTCCGAAGGAAAAGCAAGCAGGCAGCTAAAGCAGCGAGAAGATTGCTCCAACCAGCACGAGTAAAACCACTCGTCAAAGCTAATAAAAAAGTAAACTCACAGCTAGATTTCGGTCTATGCCGAGGAGTTTAGGAGTCTGTTGACAGGCTTAAGCAAATGTGGATTGATCCCATTTGCGGTAGATTTACTACAGAATCCAGGGTGTTTCAACCCCTGGAGATGTCAATAACCAAAGTTAGTCGAGGCTCTTCCCAGTAAAGCTGGAAGTCTCGAAGATGAATCAAACTGTCCTTAGATTGAGTTGAAGTAGGAAGCCCCAACTTCAGTGAAGTAAGTTGGGGTTCAATAATTAATAATTAATAATTAATAATTACCTCTTCTTTTTAAGAAGAGGTAAGGTTAAAAGGAAAATTTTTTCTTTTGACAAAAAAGCCTTAAAAAAAGGAATTTGTCATCTGTCTATGAGTGAAATAAAAATTCCTACTTCACAGACAGAAATAATAGAGGCAAGAATCGTGGCAAAAAGGTAAGCATTCAGCACATGGCGTATTAGCTATCACCTATCACCTATGAGTTATTAAATCATTAAGTAGGTAGGCATAAATAAAGGTTAAAATAAAAAATCTGAAAAAGAAGCTATAACCCTGTTTATAAAAGGTTTTCACCGCCAGTGAATTTTCATTGGTATTGTAGGGATAATTAAGCCCACCTACTTATCTTGGAAGAAGGAATTAGTAGTCAAGGAGTGAAATATGAATGAAATATTTCTGTCAGCTAACCTTAGTTTTTGCTTGATTATTTTAAAAGCTGATAGCTGAAACTTTAGCTAGCTGAATGCTTACGCAAAAAGTAGCTGTTATATAATAGAAATAGTCTATGAAAAATCGGAGTAAATTACAGAAAATCAACAAGTAGTAGGAGTAGATTTAGGAGTAAATAATTTAATAGCTGTAACTAGAAATCAAACAGAAATTTTACCTATGCACGGGTTGAAGGCAGACCATTAAAAGCCATTAATACATTTTATTTTATAATAAACAGCGCTCTTGTTGACAATCTCAATTAAAAACAAACCATAATCAAAGTAATTATCATCGCTTAAAAAAATTAACTCACATTCATGTCGGCTCTTAGCCGAAACGAAATTGTCGAGTCTAAAATTATCTCCATACAGCAAGTAAAAGAGTAATAGATTGGTGTGTTAACCACAAAATAGGCATCTTAATTATTGGGCAGAATCAGACTTGCAAACAAGAAATAAAATCAGGTAAAAAGAACAATCAATAATTTGTGAATATTCATCATTATAGGTTAATAGAGATGTTAAGAGATCAAGCCCAACTAAGAGGAATAAAAGTAATAATTACAAAAGAATCTTATGCATCTCAATCGAGCTGTTTAGATGGGAATAATTTACCAAAATATGGAGAGATAAAACCGAATTTTAGTGAAAAAAGAGTAACAAGAGGGTTGTATAAAACAAGGAAAAATAAATTATTAAATGCTGATGTAAATGGGTCGTTTAACATGATTAAAAAAGAAATTCCTGATGTCTTTGACCAAGGAATAAAGGGTTTGCCGTTTAACCCTGTGGCGATCAATCCACTTGCGTTCAACTAAGCTTTCAGATTTTTGAGTAAGTTTAAGTAAGTTTAGTTGAGCGGTACTTCACAGATAAATATATTTCTTCACCAAAATTATCCTGAACACTCCCCTCAATGGTTGTTTTTAGTTATTAGCAGTGAATATATTTCTTGAAATTACCGAATAATTAAGGTTTAAAGCCTCTCATGAGCAAGGAGAAACTTGAAAAAATTTTCATGATTAGTCAATCCTATCCCTTTTCAAGGAGAGGTAATAATTAATTATTAATAATTAATTATTAATTGTTGAATATAGGATTTACGGACTCCAACCAAGAAACTGGGTTTGTTATCCTGGTTATTTGCCTATGGTACACTAAATTTCGTCGAGAAACCCGGTTTCTGTTTCTGGGTAAGCCCTATGACTAATTAAAAAATCTAAAATCTAACATAGAAAAGCTAAAATTTTTATGGCATATAACTGGTGGGAAATTAGAGTCTTATGTAACCAAAGTCTGGAGGAGGTGATTTTCTGGCGTCTGGATAGTTTTGGTTGCCGGGGGACGGCAAGTCAGGTTAAAGGTAATGATTGTTTAATATTGGCTTATTTACCAGAAGAGCAAACTCAACTGTTGGACTTGTCAGCTCTAGCTTTAAATTTGCGTCAAGATGCTCTGTGTATGAATTTACCAGTTCCAGTGATGGATTGGCATTTAATTGAGGAAGAAGTTGTTTTTACTGTAAAATCGTATGAATGTCCCGGAACAAGGTTTGTAAATATGTTGGTAAAATCCTTGTATCCTCCATCCTCTACTGCTGTACCCGAACTGTGTATTATATCTTTAAGTATAAATGTACG
>NZ_JAAHGT010000341.1 GCF_010672385.1 Okeania sp. SIO2F4 | reverse complement strand
TTGTAATATTTTGGTGGTAGTTAGGAGTCAGGAGTCAGGAGTCATAATTTTCAAGGTTTTTCGTTAATATTAACTATTCTAAAAATTTTCACAAATCATTTAGGATTGCTATATAAGTTGTAAAAATTCACGATCAAATAAACACATTCGGTGCAGCACCAACAACAAAAACCATTTTATTACTTCCCTTTAATCAAGAACCTAATTTTGACTTCTAGTATCAACGTTAACAAAAGCCATGCAACTATAGTCAATTCAACTCCTAGCTTTAAATACTATTCCATTTTTCCCATGCTAATAATAATGTCGGAGCCTTCCTGTAGTGAAATAATCTTCATCTAACTGTAAGAAAAAATACGATCGCCTCTACAAACAATCGGTAGGACCTAAGTATGAAAAATTTATTATATTATGTTCGGATAATCAGTTATAAATAAAATTTAAGAACTGACAGTACCGACAGTACCAAATAAATACTGAAATTATCTTGACTTTTCTCCTTCCCTCCTGACTCCTGACTCCTGATAACTCACAACAGTTATTTATAAGTATTCAACCGAACATGATATTACCCCACATTCTCGCTATTTAGCTAACCAAATCTGCGATAACCGTATTGAAGAAACACTACTGCGAAGCAATTTATCAACACTTGTTTACGATCGCCCCGAGTATACAAAATTCAACCAAGTTTTCGATTTATTTGGATTTGGGTTAATGGTCAGAGCTATGCTGCTAGTTAGAATTTATCCACTGAGTCGGTTTGAGTCAGCCAGAGCATTTAAACGTCGATTGGGTTTTGGTCAACACGAAAGGTCGAGCGGTCAGATAGAGGGCTATCAACAGTATTAAAATAATTGGACAAAGTTAAATATAATTAGATATTTACTATGATATACTAGATTGATGTCTAACAAATTTAACTATAAAAATGAGGTGGCCGATCAATTGAAATGAAATCAATAAAAACTAAACTAAAAGTTAATAATAAGCAAAAAACACTACCTGCCAAACACGCAGGTGTAGCCCGCCATACTTATAATTGGGGACTAGCAACTTGTATTGCTGAATACAAAAGCACCAAAAAACGCCCTAGTGCTATCACTTTGCATAAACGTTTGGTGGCTGAAGTTAAAAGTGAAAATCCCTGGTATTACGAAGTATCAAAGTGTGCACCAAGGGCAAGCATTAAGAGATTTAGAAAAAGCATTCAAAAACTTTTTAACTATTCCTAAACGTGGTTTTCCTAAGTTTAAGAAAAAAGGTAGAAAAGATAGTTTCTCCGCGCGAAGGAAGTATTAAGATTCTCAAGGGAAACTATATAAAGCTACCCAGAATAGGAATCGTAAAAACTTATGAAATTTTACCATCTGTACCAGTCAAAAATGTTACCATATCAAGACGTGCAGATAATTGGTATATCAGCTTTAAATATGATTTTGAACCAGCACCGACTGCCAAAGAACGAGATATTATAGGTGTAGATGTTGGCATAAATCTAAGCGCAACTTGTAGTGATGGGACGGTTTTTGCTAATGTCAAAGCTTACAAACAAGCCAAAAAACGACTCACTCGTTATCAACGCCGTGTTAGCAAAAAAGAGCCTGGAGCAAAAAATAGAGCCAAAGCCGTAAAGAGACTAGCTAAGACTCACAAAAAAGCGGATGCGACCCCGCGACGACGAAAGTCGCAAGGGAACGCGCACCAAGCAGTAGCTGATATCAGAGCAGATGCACTACATAAACTAACAACATGGGCGAGCTTTAAACCACAGCACCATAGTGATAGAAGACTTGAATGTAAGTGGAATGCTCAAAAAGCGGTCGGAAAGCGGAGCATTCCGTCAGGATGGGATGGCGAGGTCTCCGTTCCCTCCGGGACGCTACGCGAACGCTTGCCTCCAATCGACCAAGAGATCACAAACTAGCAAGTGCCATAGCAGATTGTGGTTTTTATGAGTTCAAACGTCAGCTAACATACAAGTGTGAATGGTATGGAAGCCAGCTAGTGATAGCAGATAGATTTTATCCAAGTTCTCAAATATGTTCTCCCTATCGGGCATCAACAGAAAATGCCTTTGCATGAGAGAACTTATAATTGTGATAACTGTGGATTTCAAGCTGACAGAGACTTTAATGCTGCTGTCAACGAGCGAAAATTATGGTATGGAAGTAGCTTGAGTTCCAAGCGATTTTAAGCCTGTGGAGAAGAAGGGACGCCCTTATGCAACGTCCGTACGCAGACTGCGGTCAGTGGTATATGCGTGAGACAGGAAGCTAGCTCCAAAGCTCATGCAATCAGTCATGGGTAAGTTTGGGTAAGTTTAGCAGAACGGTTTTAGTAGCGCAGACTCCAGTATTGCCAAAACGGAGTTATACAATTAGAGCCGAACATCTGTGGGTAAGAAAAGATTCATTTCTCAAGTTGGTTTAGAGATTCAGGCGAAGTTTGAAGAGCATTGACTTAATCAAAGAATAACGATATAATACCTAGGTATTTAAGTATATTATTAGGCATGCTGCACTCACCCGTATATGAAATCCATTAGAACTAAGCTCAAACTTAATAACAAGCAGAAAACTCTGATGGCTCAACACGCAGGCTACTGACGTTGGTGTTACAACTGGAGTTTAAGTTTATGAAATGCTGCTTATAAACATGGCTATCAACCTAATGTTTCCTTTCCTTCGGAATGCTACGCAAACGGAATGCTGCGCAAACGTAAGCTAATAGAGGTTTTTACTAATCACACAAAACCACTAATACCCTGGATGAAAAACTTGTCGTAAGCGAGTTTATCAATACGCTTTCATCAACTTAGGTGAAGCATTTAAGAGGTTTTTTCAAGGGCCCTTGTAAATATCCAAAGTTTAAGAAGAAAGGTAGTTCTGATTCTTTCACAATTGATAATTGTCGTATCATAGATTTGAAACTAAGTTGTCTAGATTACAATACTTAAATCGTCATAAAGAGGTGGGTTCTGCTAACTGGAGGGCAGCACAACTAAAGATAGCTAGGCTGCAAGAAAAGTAGCAAACATCCGTAATGACGCACTTCATAAATTGACAACATACTTAGCCAAAAACTACGGCACAATTGTCATTGAAGTATGACAATGTTCGGGGTATGTTGGCTAACCATAAGCTAGCTAAATCAGTTAGCAGATAGTGATTTTACGAATTCAGGCGACAGCTAAAATACAAGTACGAACAGCCTCAGTTGAAGCAAGAAGTAAACATTAAAATGTCGCGCTTATGACGTTTTATGTCGGTTTTATGAAGCAGTAGGGGGCAAAGTTAAATAGCAAGTCCGAAAAACAGGAAAAAGGCCAAACCGGAAAGTTTACCAACTTAGTCCACAGAAGAACTGTGGCTTTTACTCTGAGGAGATTATTTCCTCTGTTAAAATCTAATTGTGTTGATTAGTTTTCTGTTTTAACTTAGTAAAGTAATAGATCAAAGCGCTCATGCAACTTGTTAATAGGTTACATTTCAATAACCTGCGGGGGGATTTATTGGGCGGTATGACCGCTGCAATTGTGGCACTTCCTTTAGCTTTAGCCTTCGGGGTATCCTCCGGTGCTGGTGCAATAACTGGTCTTTACGGTGCCATCTTCGTTGGTTTTTTTGCAGCTCTGTGTGGAGGCACACCTTCGCAAATTACTGGTCCAACTGGTCCCATGACCGTTATCATGGCAACTGTATTTAGCACTTTAATCGCTAAGAATCCAGATTTAGGTCTGGAGATGGCATTTACTGTTGTTATGCTTGGTGGACTATTCCAGATACTCTTTGGAGTCCTGCAACTCGGAAAATATATCGTTCTGATACCCTACGCCGTAATCTCAGGATTTATGTCAGGAGTCGGCGTAATAATTATCTTGATTCAGGTCGGTCCATTTCTCGGTCATCCTGGCTCCGCGAATGTAGTTGAATCAGTTAGCAAAATCCCATACTTCTTCACCAATCTCCATCCGGTTGCAACTGCGCTAGGAATTCTCACACTGATAATTCTTTTCCTGACACCGCGCAGAGTAACTGCATTCATCCCGTCCCCACTCCTAGCATTAGTAATAGGAACTTTAATGTCAGTATTCTTGCTGCGAGATAGTAATTTGATACTCATTGGAGAAATTCCCACTGGTTTGCCAAAACCACACTTGCCAATATTTACCTTAGAGCAAATGAAGACTATGCTCGTAAATGGTTTGATGCTGGGAACTCTAGGGGCTATAGACTCCCTGCTTACCTCCTTGGTTGCTGACAACATTACTCACACTAATCACGACTCCGAGCGCGAATTAATTGGTCAGGGGATCGGAAATATAGTGTCTGGACTCTTTGGTGGATTACCAGGAGCGGGAGCAACCATGCGAACTGTCATCAATGTTCATGTTGGTGGAAGAACACCCCTATCAGGTATTACTCATTCAGTTATTTTACTATTTATTCTCTTGTGGGCTGGAAAACTGACCGAAGTCATACCCCAAGCTATCCTCGCAGGTATCTTACTCAAAGTCGGAATTGACATTATCGACTGGGAATTCCTCAAACGAGCGCATAAGTTATCACTCAAAGCTGCTGGCATTATGTACAGTGTACTATTGCTAACTGTCTTTGTCGATCTGATTACTGCAGTCGCCATTGGTATTTTCATTGCCAATCTCTTGACGGTCAAACGCCTTAGTGACCTTCAAATTGACGAAGTTAAGGCTATAGTTGAACCCCATGATGAGGCTCCCTTAAGCCATGAAGAAAAACAACTCCTTCAGAAAGCTAGAGGTCGCCTCCTTTTGCTACATCTCGGTGGACCGATGAGTTTTGGGGCTGCCAAGGCTATCTCTGGACAGATGGGGATGGTAGAAAAGTATGATGTTCTGATTCTCGACCTCAGCGATGTTTCTTATATTGGGATTACTATGTCTCTAGCTATTGAGAATATGGTCAAAGAAGCACGTCGAAAATATCGTGAAGTGTTTTTTGTTGGTTCATCTGGTCAGGTCAAAGCCAGACTCAAAAACTTAAATATCTGGAATATTTTAGCTCCCCAAAACCTAGTAGCGACAAGGATTGAAGCTCTGCAAAACGCGCTTACTATCTTGGATGAACACTACAAAGTTTAACACTCAATAATTTAAGGTTTAGTTACTAAATCAAGTCCGTTGAATCAGCGGTCAAAAAAAGTTCTTATTTCTATTTTTATACTGCTCAACTCTCCCCTCTATTTCACCTTCTCTGAATAAAAACCTCGCCCTTAAGGGCGAGGTTTTTATTCAGAATCTAGAAAAATCTTACGGTCATTCAGCAACCGTTCTACTGAACTTAGCCAAAGTTACCCAAAATCTATTTTGATATTTGAAGTTTAGTTTTCTGCTTATTTGACATCTATATTTACTCAATAGTGACACCAACAAAAAAACCTTAGTCTTTAGCAAACACAGGAGCAGATTCGATTTGCCTATCGTCTTCCCCTTCATGGTGTTCAGCAAATGAACCCTCTGGTTCTTTCAAGAAGAAAGCACAGAAAAATGCTACAATCATTGCCATGACTCCGAGAACTTCAAAGAAAATTTTATTACCAACAGCACCTTCGGGCAACAAACTAAATAAAGTGAGATAAACCACTGCACCCACGTTACCATAAGCACCAACATTACCAGCAATCTGACCAGTAACTCGCCGTTTCACTAGGGGAACTATAGCAAAAGTAGAACCTTCAGCAGCTTGAACAAAGAAAGAACAACACATTGTGAGCAACACAGCACCAGGTAACCACCAACCTTCACCTACACGACCAAATGTCAGATAACCAATCCCCATCCCAGCAGTCAATACTGTCATTGTTAACTTACGACTACCGAGCTTATCAGAGATTAAACCACCACCAGGACGAGATGCCAAGTTCATAAAAGCATAACTAGCAGCAATCATCCCTGCCATTGCCTTACTCAAACCAAAAGTATTTTCAAAGAAAGCGGGTAGCATAGAAACTACTGCTAACTCAGAGCCAAAATTCACAAAATAAGTTAACTCTAAAATTGCTACCTGGGAGAATTTATAGCGATCGCTAGGGGGATAGCGTTTTTCTCCAGCAATTAGCTCTTTATTAGTTGCCCAACAGTTATAAGCTTGGAAAGCATACAAACCTAATAGCAGTAACCAGACAATATAAAGTTGACCAGGGGATAAGAAACCTACTTTACTCAACCGCCAAGCTAACAAACAGAGAACTCCTATTAAAGGAAGATTCATCACCAGGAGGAAAATAAAATCACTTTGGGTGGTAACTTCTAAACCTCTAGCACGTTGGGGTTTTTGATATACTTTGCCAGGAGGAGTATCTTGCACATTAAAGAAGTAAAACACACCATAAAGTGCAGCAATAATACCTGTCAGAGCGATCGATAACCGCCAGTTCAGCACATCACCGGAACCAAAAGTTAACCAAGCAGCTATAGTTGGCAGTGTAAAAGCAGCACCAGCAGAGCCAAAGTTACCCCAACCGCCATAAATACCTTCTGCCAAACCTATTTCTTTAGGGGGAAACCATTCAGCTACCATGCGGATACCAATAACAAAACCAGCACCGACAATACTTAATGCTAAACGAGCGATCACCAACTGGCTAAAGTTTTGAGCAAGAGCAAACCCAATACAGGGAATAGCTGCATACATCAGTAAGAGTGAATAGGTGATTCTTGGTCCGTATTTATCTAGCAACATTCCGATAATAATTCGGGCAGGTACTGTTAGTGCAACGTTGCAGATAGCAATAGTTCTGATTTGAGAAGTTTCTAAACCAAAGTCTGCTTTTAATGATGTTGCTAATGGTGCTAAGTTAAACCAAACAACAAAGGAGAGAAAAAAGGCAAACCAGGTTAAATGGAGGATGCGGTAACGACCGCGAAAAGACCAGAGTTCTGTTAACATATTTTATTTGATTACGATTATGCTTATGTTCTGTTTATCAATTTATAAAGGTTGGAGCTAGTAGTCTGTCTAGTTAATTTTTAAGTGTTGATAATATGTTTCGGCTTTCGCCAACATATTTGGTCAGTATTCCGTGGAGCGTGGCGTTAGACATAACATACCGCTCACACGCACGCGGAGCAGGATTATCACACTGGGTAACAATTGAATCAGGAACGGTGCCTGCGTCAGTCTTGATTTATGGCTGTTTTCATTACAATAGACCAATTATAGCAGTCGAAGCAAAGGTTATGACAGTTATAAATCCTGAAACCCTTTGATAGTCTACTGTTCCCTGTTCCCTATTCCCTAGCGCTATATCAGGTCTGTTACTTATCAAGCTTGACGCATACTTATATTGTTTCTGTACTGTACCTTTGTGAAAACCGCTATAATTTTTGGAGGGCGTTATACTCTCACTTTTCATCTTGCGGAGCAGAACATACCGTTCTACTGAACTTACCCAAAGGATGGTTTGAGCTTTGGAGTCTAGTTTCCTGTTTTATCGAGAAGCACTGACCGCAGTCTGTTACCTTATTCTCAAGACCAGGCTTAACATCGGTGGTAACTCTACCTACTGATCTACATAGTTTTCCAGATTTTCTCACAGTCTAGATTTGAGCTGTATAACGCACCTTACACTAATCCTATCAGCTTGAAAACCGTTCGATGTAACTCAGTTTTGAATCCAAGTAGCATAAACAGATAATCCTAGATTTTAATAGATAATACCAGATTTTAGCCAACAGTTACAAGCCCTAACATCCACACCTAACACTTATTCAGCTACCCATTGGTTAACTTGAAGTACACCATTGGGAGTTAGTAGCACTAAAAATTCTGCTGTTGGTTTGTTAGCATCAATAGTGCTAGAGTTAGTCAATTTGGCTAAAGGAGTTTCTGCAATATACTCGGATGCTGCTTTATTGATATGTTCATACTTGGCAATCATTCCAGCGGAATTCATTGTGACTCGATAGGCTAAATTTTCAGAAAAAGTTGGATATTGTTGCCATGCTTTGTCGATCTGGTTGTACAGTACCGAGCTTAATTTCTCAAGAGTATTTGAATTAGTAATTTTTGGTGCTGCTTGAGTTTCTGGAACTGCCATAGTTACTTCAGTTTCTATCGGTGCAGTTTCAGCAGGTACTGTATTGACTGATGAGACTGACTGGGTAGTATCAACCACTGGAGAAACGCCCGAAGTTGATGCGATAACAGTAGATTTTGAAGTGGATGTGTTGGCTACAATAGGAGCAGTATCAGTAGTGGATGTAGCAACAGTAGTTTCTGCTTGTTGTTGAGCATATTCTCTTAGAGAGCGCTGCCAACTATTGGCATAAAAACCAGTAAATAGTGTTAACCCAATTACAGATATAATTTTCAAACCTAGAGATTTTGCGGTTTCGGATGAATTGTTAGAACTATTAACTGTAGTAGACATTGTTGAGATTCTCCTTGTTGTAAAAATAATGTTGTGTTTTGAGTGTAATAAATTTTAGCTGTAAGACTAAATTTGAGAAGCGCTATATAAAGTCAAGACTAAACTTGATTACAGTGCAAATTTCCCTCTTTGTTTTTTAGGTGACTAATTAAGCTACTCCGGTCTTTTTTGTAAGATTTCTGATAGATTTTCTAGACTCCCTTGCTCGAAAATTTACTTTGGTTGAGCACCAAAATTTTCAATTAACAAATTCCTTAATATTGGTTTAAGGTCTTCACAAGGAATACCTTTTTGCACACAACTGCCAAGTTGAGCATCCTTACCAACTTTACCACCCATGTACAAGTCAACACCCTCAACCATTTTTCCATCTTTGCGAGCTTTAGTACCCATCAGACCAATTTCTGCAACCTGGGGTTGTCCGCAGGAGTTGGGGCAACCAGTCCAATGAATGCGTACTGCTTTTGGCATTGATAGTTCAGTTTCTAGTTCTTTGGCTATTGCCAAGGCGCGATTTTTTGTTTCAACCAGAGCAAAGTTACAAAACTGTGCCCCTGTGCATGAAACTAAGGCCCTAGTTAATGGTTGAGGATTAATAGAAAACTTTTCTAGGAGGGGTTCAGCTAGAAATGCTTCCAGTCGAGAGTCAGGAATATTAGGAATGATAACATTTTGTTCAACGGTCAAACGGATTTCTCCATTGCCATAAACTTCAGCTAAACGAGCTAGGTCGAACATATCAGCAGCATAGAATCTGCCAACAGGAATATTTAATCCTACGTAGTTTAACCCTGGTTGTTTTTGTTTGTCAACCCCGATGTGGTCCCGCTTTTCCCAGATAATTTCGTCTTTGAGA
>NZ_JAAHGT010000340.1 GCF_010672385.1 Okeania sp. SIO2F4 | reverse complement strand
ATCATTACTTCCGAAAGAAACCCAAAGTTTGCAAACTGCCAATATCTTAGAAGGAACCCTTGCCTATATTTCTCCCGAACAAACTGGAAGGATGAATCGAGGGATAGACTATCGCAGCGATTTTTATTCCCTGGGTGTTACCTTTTACGAACTCCTGACGGGAAAACTCCCTTTTGAAAGCGAAGACCCCCTGGAACTCGTCCACGCACACATAGCGAAAAAGCCTCCTCCAATTCCTGAGTACCAAATTCCGACTCCCTTAGCCAATATAGTTTTAAAATTGATTGCGAAAAATGCTGAAGAGCGATATCAAACTGCTTTAGGGCTAAAATTTGACCTGAAAAAATGTTACGTTCAATATCAAGAAACTGGAAAAATAAAACCTTTTGCTTTGGGAGAACAGGATAGGAGCGATCGGTTTTTAATCCCCGAAAAACTCTACGGACGGGAAAAAGAAGTACAAATGCTCCTTGATGCCTTTGAAAGAGTAGCAGAAGGAAAAACCGAACTGATTTTAGTAGCGGGATATTCCGGTATCGGGAAAACAGTGGTTGTTAATGAAGTTCATAAACCCATCACTCAAGAAAAAGGATACTTTATCAAAGGAAAATTCGACCAATTCAATCGAAATATTCCCTTCAGTGCCTTCGTGCAAGTCTTCCGCAGTTTGATGGAGCAATTACTCGGAGAATCGGATGCCGAACTGCAAAAATGGAAAACCAAAATCCTGGAAGTGGTTGGGACTAATGGACAAGCGATCATTGATGTGATCCCGGAACTAGAAAAGGTGATTGATAAACAGCCTCCCGCCCCAGAATTATCTGGGAATGCAGCTCAAAACCGATTTAATCTCCTGTTTCAAAAGTTTATTGCAGTTTTCACCACAAAAGAACATCCTTTAGTGATGTTTTTAGACGATTTGCAATGGGCAGATTCGGCATCATTAAATCTGATGAAGGTATTAATGGGAGATAATGAGACGGGCTATTTACTGTTGCTGGGGGCATATAGAGATAACGAAGTATTTCCTGCTCATCCTTTGATGCTAACTTTAGCAGAGTTAGAGAAGCGGTGCGACCCCGCGTCGGCGAAAGACGCAAGCGGTCATACCCCGCGTCGGCAAAAGACGCAAGCGGTCATACCCCGCGTCGCCGACAGGCGCAAGGGAATGCTGACCAAGAGAGGGAATGCTGACCAAGAGAGGGAACGCGCACCAAGAGAACAAGAAGCAGCTATTTCAACCATTACTCTGGCTCCCTTGGCTCAAGATAATATCAATCGGTTGGTGGCGGAAACGCTCATTTGTCCGATGGAGGTGGCTGCTCCTTTTACAGAGTTAATCTATAGGAAAACCAAAGGTAACCCGTTCTTTACCACCCAGTTCTTAAAAGGATTATATGAAGATCGATTAATTGTATTTAATCGCCAGTGCGGATATTGGGAATGCGATTTGGTCAAGGTACAAGATGCGTCTCTGACGGATGATGTGGTGGAATTTATGGCGGGACGCTTGCAAAAGCTACCGGAGGGGACGCAAGAGATATTGAAGTTGGCGGCTTGCATTGGTAACCAATTTGATTTGAAGACGTTGGCGATCGTTCAGGAAAGTGCTTTAGAGGAAGTCGCTGCCGAACTTTGGCCTGCTTTGCAGGAAAGGATGGTGGTACCGCTCGGAGAAGCCTACAAGTTTTTCCAAGGAAGGGAAAAAGACGAAGAAAAAGCGGATAGCATTGCCGTCGGTTATCGCTTCTTACACGATCGCGTCCAACAAGCGGCCTATTCTTTGATTCCTGAAGAGCACAAAGAAATCACTCATTATCGTATCGGACAACTCCTACTTGAAACCATTCCCTTAGAAAATAGAGAAGGTCGGATTTTCGATCTGATTGGTCAATTAAACTATGGCAAGACATTAATCACCGAGCAAAACAAGCGAGATCAACTGGCTCAACTGAATCTTATTGCTTGTCGCAAAGCTCTATCGTCCACAGCTTATCAAGCTGGTCGAGAATATGCCAAGATCGGACTCTATTTGCTAGGAGAAAACCCTTGGCAGTCTCAATATAAAATCAGTTTAATCTTCCATAACTTAGCTGCGGAATTTGCTTCTCTATGTGGCGACTTTACGGCAATGGAACGGTATATTGAAACAGTGATTCTGGAGGCAAAATCTTTAATAGAACAGGTAACGGTTTATCGCATTAAAATTCAAGCATATGCTGCTCAAAATAAACTCATTGAAGCCATTAGGAGCGCACAACATTTTTTGCAGCAGATGGGGATAATGTTTCCTGAATCTCCCACACTAGAAGACACGAAAAACGAGATTGCTGAAATCGAGCGAATAATGGGAGATCGAGATATTGAAGACTTGGTTGACCTACCAATAATAACGAACCGCGAAAAAATCGTTATTCTGGAAATTGCCGCGAGTATTATGCCTGCCACTTATATTGCAGCACCTCTATTACATGTATTAGTTGTTACCTTATCCATTAAACTATCCCTACAATTTGGTAATAGCCCTGAAGGTGGTTTTGGCTATGTTAGTTATGGGGTCATTCTCAGTAGCTTTCAACAAATAGAAAAAGGAGTAAAATTCGGGGAATTAGCCCTTAAAGTCATCTCTAAACTCAATGCAAAAACTTTCAAAGCACGTGTTTTGTTTGTCTTTACGCTTTTTCTTTTGCATCGCAAATCTCATCTCAAAAAAACGCTACCTCTGATGCAAGAAGTTTACACAACTGCTTTAGAAGTTGGTAACTTAGAATTTGTCGGTTATGCAGCTCAAGCCTTTTGTCTGTATTCTTTTTTGAGCGGTCAACCCCTAGAAAGTTTAGAGCCACAAGTTTGCTCGTATTGTAATTCGTTAGTCCAATTCAATCAATTAACAACAGGAAATTGGTGTCGAATCTATTGGCAATCTATTTTAAATTTACTAGAGAATCCAGAAACGCCCTTGATTTTATCTGGAAAAGCTTTCCAAGAACAAGAATTAATTCCCGATCTAACGGCAGCTAATGACTTATGGGGGCTATATTTTTTCCACCTGTATAAGCTCATGCTAGCTTATTTGCTTGGGGAAGTGGAATCCACTCGATATCATGCGGTGGAAGGCAGAAAATATTTAGTGGCTACTCTAGGAGCGGCTACTGAACCTGTATTTTATTTTTATGATTCTTTGAGCTTGATAGCAATGCTCCGCTTTCTCCCATCGGAGACATCAGATACAATAGAAAAGGTAACAGAAAACCAAATCAAGTTACAACAGCAGTGGGCAAATCATGCTCCGATGAATCATCAACATAAAGTAGATTTGGTAGAAGCGGAAAAATTTCAAGTATTAGGACAGAAATTGGAAGCGATGGAACTATACGATCGCGCCATTGCCGGAGCGAAAGAAAATGAATATATCCAAGAAGAAGCTTTAGCCAACGAACTCGCTGCTAAATTCTACCTTGAATGGGGCAAAGAAACCATTGCCGAGGCATATTTGCAAAAAGCCTATTATTGTTATACTAAGTGGGGAGCCAAAGCGAAAACCGACGATCTAGAGAAACGCTATCCTCAACTGCTCTCCCCCATTCTCCAACGACAACAATTGGGTTTGAGTGCCAACAGCATGATAACTACTATTACCAAAGGAAGGGTTTCCAGTACTAGCACCTCCACCGGAAAACTGTTAGATTTAGCCGCCCTTATGAAAGCATCCCGCAGCCTTTCCGAAGAAATAGACCTTGAGCGCACCATCGCTAACTTAATGCAAGTAATCCAAGAAAATGCAGGAGCCGAAACCGTTGCCATCATGATCTTTGAAAAAGATATTCTTATGTTGGCAGCCCATGGGACTGGAGAGGAAATGTCTGTTATAAACATTCCTGTTGAGAGCAGTCACAATGTGCCTTTAACCCTGATAAATCGGGTGAAAAACACTAGGGAGCATCTCGTCCTAGAGAATGCCAAAGAAGTCAACGACTATGCTGGAGATGCCTACATCCAACAGCATCAACCCCAGTCTGTATTATGTCTGCCTTTAATTGACCGAGGTCAACTCATCGGCATTCTCTACTTGGAAAATAATCAAGCCAGGGGGGCATTTACCAGCGATCGCATCGAAATTTTGAATTTGCTCTGTTCCCAAGCTGCAATAGCGCTGCAAAACGCCCAACTATACGAGAAAGAACAACAAGCTTTAATAGATTTGCAACAAGCACAGTTGCAATTAGTACAAAGTGAAAAAATGGCAACTTTGGGGAATCTGGTCGCCGGGATTGCTCATGAAATCAACAATCCCATTGGGTTTCTTGGCGGGAATGTACACGCTGCACAAGAATATGTGCAAGATTTATTAGCAGGACTTTCTCTCTATCAAGAACATTCCCACCTTTCCGATGAAATCGTCGAAGAACTTGAAGAGCTAGATCTAGAATTTATTGCTGAAGACTTCCCAAAACTAATTGCATCGATGCAAGCAGGATGCGATCTAATTCGCAATATTAGTAAATCTCTGCGAACCTTTTCTCGCACGGATACCTATAAAAAAACTGAGTTTAATGTGCATGATGGTATCGATAGCACCCTCTTAATCCTTAAATATCGGCTCAAAGCCAACCAAGAACGCCCCGCTATTGAAATTGTGAAAAACTATGGCGATATTCCAGAAATAAAATGTTATCCCGGACAACTCAATCAAGTGTTTATGAATTTATTGGCCAATGCGATCGATGCTTTAGATCAAAGTAATGCTGGAAAAACCTATCAAGAGATAGAAAAAGAACACAATCGCATTACCATGGGAACGGCATTAAGTGAAAAGAAAAAGAGTGTAATTGTGCAAATTTCTGACAATGGGATGGGAATGCCAGAAGAAGTGAAAGCACGCATTTTCGATCAGGGATTTACGACAAAAGAAGTCGGAAAAGGAACGGGGTTGGGCATGGCGATCGCCCGACAAATTGTTGAAGAAAAACATGGAGGAAAGATAATTTGTGATTCAGAATTAGGCAAGGGAACGGAATTTATTATTTCTCTACCCTTAAGTTAAAGTTGGAACCTACATTCGGTACTTCAAAACGTAGCATAAAAAATTAGGAGTCAGGAGTTAGGAGTCAGGAGAAAATAATATTGGTCAATAGGAGTAAATAATTAAGCATAAACACTTACAGCACTTTGCGCGGATGGTGAGGTACACCAGAAAATTAAGGTATTTTCCCTGTTCCCTAAGGTCCTAAAATTGTGTACCTCATCAACTCCGAAACTGCTGTAATATTTTTCTGAGAATTTGACTAATGAGAAAGATCAATGAATATGAAATATAAATTTTTCAATAATTAATAATTAATTATTGTCAAATATAAAATGTTTTTAAATTAGGATTTGGGAAATCGCAATTTCAAGAAAAATTATAGCCAAAATTATCAATGCCGAAGATGAAAATAGTAGAGTATGGGATAAATCACGGACATTATGCTCTCCTAAACCGTATAATTACTAATTGTCATCCGGAAAGTTAGAAAGTACAATACTATTAAAATGATTAAAGTATATTAAATTAAAAATGAATAAAATCCTTGGGCTAATTAAATCAAAGAAGCAGGCATTTGCTGAACTACCTTTTTTTTTGCACATAACAGATAAAACCATTCATCCAGCAACGCGTTTGGCGTTTGCACCAGCATTTTCCTTTTTTGTGATGGGATTTGCAGAGCTAAATGAGCAGGTTCTCAGAACTGAAACCAGTACAGATCCTATCCAATTGCTCATCAATCAGCATACAAGGGAGGATGATAAACATTGGATGTTTTTTATCCACGATCTAGAAATGTTGGGTATTAATTTTGAAATGAAGTTTGCAGATGCTCTTAAATATCTATTTCATAAAGATAATCTTCCTAGCAGGCGCATAATATATAGCCTCCATGCCATAGCTTCTAGACTTGCAAACCCAACGCAGAAACTAATTATGATCGAGGCAATCGAGGCTACTGCCGATATTTTTCTCAAATCAACCGATGTACTTATCCAAGATTTGAAGAAGTCCACTCAGATGAATTATATGTACTTTGGAGGAACTCATTTAACCTTGGACAGCTCACATTCTATTCATGATGGACAGATTCAAGATATTATGGAGAGTATAGAACTCACCGAGGCTCAAGAACAAGACGCAATTGCTATTGTCGAGCAGGTGTTTACAATGTTTGAGAAGTTTTTTAGTGAGTTGCTCGACTACGCTCAGAAATATCCTGATTTTCAAGAATTTCCCAACTTTCCCTCCACTCAGTTTAACCCTCTTATGGAGCTTAGTGGCGTGAGTGCCTGAATCAACACAGTTTTGATTAATAATTGACCCAGTTTCTGGGTGCATCTCAAAAATGTAAATCTATCGTAGAGCAGGCCGGAAAATTATCTATACTTCCAGTTTTTATGAATATATCCTGCCGACCCTATTTTCAGGGATTCCCAAACCTTCCCTTCATTCAGTTTAACCCTCATGTAGAGCTTGGTAGCATTAATGACTGAATCAAAACAGGCTTTATTCCAGATGATTAACAGCGTCTGGATTTTTCGCTCGATATATGTTGCAGCTTCCTTAGGAATTGCCGATTTGCTGCATGATCGCTCCAAAGGAGTTGATGAACTTGCCGTTCTACTAAACTTACCCAAACTTACCCATACATAGTGGCATGAGCTTTGGAGCTAGCTTCCTGCTTCACGCATATACCACTGACCGCAGTCTGCGTACGGACGTTGCATGCAACGTCCCTTCTTCTCCACAGGCTTAAATTCGCTTGGAATTCAAGCTACTGATACACATAGTTTTTCAAGTTGACAGCAGCGTTCAAATCTCTTTCAACTTCAAAACCGCATTGACTACATTCATAAGTTCTCAAGTGTAACAGCATTTTCTGTTGATGCCCACAGTTTGAACATATTTGAGAACTTGGGTAAAATCTCGAAGCTATGACTAATTCACTACCTAACCATTCACATTTGTATGTAAGCTGGCGCTTGAATTCATAAAAACCACAGTCTGCTATGGCACTTGCCAGTTTGTGATCTCTTGGTGCGCCTTCCGCAAGCGAGCTGTCGTCGTCGCAGGGTCGCACCGCTTTTTGAGCATTCCACTAACATTCAAATCCTCAATTATTATGGTGCTGTGATTTTTAGCTAACCATGAAGTGAGTTTATGTAGTGCATCTGCTCTGATATCAGCGACTTTTTTGTGGACTTTTGCTAGTTTTTTTACTGCTTTAATTCGGTTTTTGGAGCCAATAACTTTTCTGCTGACTGCACGTTGATGACGAACTAATTGTTTTTTAGCTTGCCTATAGGCTTTGACATTAGCAAATTTACTGCCATCAGAACAGGTTGCTAAAGTATTTATGCCTATATCTACGCCAATAGTTTCTCGTGGCTTTTGAGTTGGATAGGATTCAAAATCGTACTTAAAACTGATGTACCAACTATCTGCTCGTTTGGATATGGTGACGTTTTTTACTGGTACTGAAGGTAAGATTTCATAAGTTTTTACTATTCCTATTCTTGGTAGTTGTATGTAGTTTCCTTGGAAAATCTTAATACTTCCTTCCAAGTAAAAACTGTCTTTTCTACCTTTTTTCTTAAAGACCGGAAAACCACCTTGAGGAATAGTTATAAAGTTTTTAAATGCTCTCTATAAATCCCTTAATGCTTGCCCTTGGTGCACACTTAGATACCTGATAATATCAGGAATTAATTGATTTGACTTCAGCTACTAAACGTTTATGCAAGGTAATTGCACTTGGGCGTTTTTTAGTTTCTTCGTACTCTTTTATACAAGTTGCTAATCCCCAGTTATAAGCATGGCGAGCTACTCCTGCGTGTTTGGCTAGTATTGTTTTTTGTTGATTGTTAAGTTTTAGCGGCTTTGTTGCACAAAAGATGATTAAAAGGGTATATGTAATATTCAAGATAGTACCAGTCAGTAGATATGAGTAAGTCCAAGTCCAAGTCTAAGTCTAAGTACAAGGTCAAAAATTGGTCTGAGTACGATGCCTCATTGAAGCAACGAGGAAGTTTGACATTTTGGCTAAGTCAAGATGTTATAGAGCAATGGCTCAACCAACAGAAAACAGGACGCAAGGGAGCATCAAACACCTACAGTAATGTGGCTATTGAATTGATGGCTACATTACAATCTTTGTTTAGCTTGGCTGGAGGTCAAACTGAAGGTTTTTTAGAATCTATATTTTCTCGCTCTGGGAATAGAGCTAGCAGTTCCAGACCACAGCACTTTGTGTCGGCGTCTAGGAAAAATGAACATTGATATTCCAGTAGTGCCAGCCAAAGAGCCTATTCATTTAGTGGTAGATTCTACTGGAGTCAAAGTCTATGGAGAAGGAGAGTGGAAAACTAGAATTCATGGTTGTCGCGTAAACGTCGTACATGGGCTTTGTTGCATCTAGGTGTAAATGAGGCAACAGGGGAAATACTCAGTGCAGTAGTTAGTAGTAACGTGAAGCGTGACGACCAAGTATTCGGCCAATTACTAGAGGTGGTAGAAAGCGAGATAGCTCAAGTCTCAGGTGATGGAGCCTATGATAAACGCAAGTGCTACTCCGAAGCCTCTGATAGAGGAGCCAAACCGACCATAGCGCCCCGTAAAAATGCAGTAATATGGCATCATGGCAACTGTAAGAGTCCACCTCATGCCAGGGATGAGAACCTTAGAGTAGGACGTAAAAAGTGGAAACGTGAGAGTGGATACCATAGACGTTCTGTGTCACAAACAACTATGTTTAGGTTGAAAGTAATATTTGGGGGTAAGTTGCGACGACGGAAATTCGACAATCAGGCAGTGGAGTTGTTCATACAATGTGCCATACTTAATCGTATGATACAGGATTGTAAGCCAGAAAGCTCACGGGGTGACAAGGTAGCTGAAAGCTATATATAGAGGTGGACTTATCAAATAAGCTGAAGAATAGTTCAACTAAAATCCCACTATTATTGAGAATAGATGGGGGTGTGGTGCGTTCGCGGAGCGTTGCGGAGCGCAGTATCGCGCCACACAGTAGCTTGATTATTTATTCAAATAACTGGCAAAACAGTTAAAAATCCGATCAAAAAGGGTTGGTAATTACAAATAAAAATTAATAAAAGAGAATATATTAGGCTTTGATCAAAACCAGATCGAACAAAAGTTGAGTCCATCTCAAATAATAACATTACAAATATTATTATACTTAACATCAGTACATAAAACCGTACAAATATCAAAATTAAGTACT
>NZ_JAAHGT010000034.1:15625-29084 GCF_010672385.1 Okeania sp. SIO2F4 | reverse complement strand
CTCTTCTAACGCACTACACCTCATTCATTCTCAATAAGAGTTTGATTTTAGTTGAAGTATTCTTCAGTTCCCGAACGCAAATTCGTCTCTATATATAGCTTTCAACTAGCTTGTCACCCCGTGAGGCCAGAAAGCTACAAAGTGGAATTCTAATCAACTTCTCCCCACAAGAGAAGTTGCGATCGCAACATTCATGCAACAAAGCCTGTTTTAGCTTAGTTTTAAAGGATTTCATTGTAGCGCGATCGGTTACCTCTTGTAATAAATTAGATATAATACTATTATATCACAAAAAATATTTAATTATGTATAATTATGTCTAAATTTTTAACTTCTGTAGTTAGCCTTTGCAACTAGCACAAAAGCTGATTACCTATACAGAATTATGAGAGCGCTTGCTAGTGTTGGAATTTTTGTGGAAGTCGAACCTCATCAATTTGACCTGACCGACATGGCCGAGTATCTCTGTAGTGATACTCCTGATTCTTTACCGAATAATTAACAATTATTAATTATTAATTAAATAATTCAGCTTACTCTGCCTCCCCTTTCAAGGGGAAAAGCGGTCGGCAAGCGGAGCAGTCCGTTAGGATGGGATGGCGAAGTTTCCTCCCTTGCCTCCAATCTCCCCTTGAGAGAAGAAATAATGTTTCCTTATACTCAATTCCCGAGGGGTTTTAACCTTCTTGTAATTATCAAGTTCGCCATTATCCATTATCCATTAATGAAGTGCCGTTGCCATGACAATTGGCAGTGAATGGCAGTGGGCTTGTTGTGGGGAGTGTGGGGAGGGTTGGCAGTGTGGGGAGATGGGGATATCTAGAAAGATTGGCGTTGCTGAAGTAAGGTATGAAATTCAACTAATTGTAAATATTCAGCTAAAACAAGAGTGCAAATTATACTATTTCTGCCTCTAAAGTCACCGAAAAACTCCTTTCTACCTGATACAAAATGGTAAGCCAGAAAGCTACAAAGTAGAGTTCTAAGTTCACACACTCTGTAGGAGGGTTTGCGATCGCTACCTTCATGCAACAAAGCCCAAAACTGCTATAAAAAGGTTAAAAAGTAAGTATTGTCTACTAGAAACAAAAATATCTACAAATTCTTCCTAGAAATTTATAGAACTATAAAAATTAAGCTGGAAATGTTTGTATGAAAAATATTTTAGGGCGACTCTCATATTTTCTTTTTCATTCATACAACGAAGACAATAAATATACCCAACATATGCTAAGAATAATTGTTCATTTTTTTTCCTACTCATAGCCTTTGTAAAACACTCGTATACTCGATCTACACAAATTTTTTTTTCGCTCAATATCATTAGTTATTTCACTATTTTTTAAGTGTTTAATACCTGAATTTAACTCTGTTTTATTCAATCTGTCTATTTTGACATTTAAAGAATTTATAAAACCAGTTAATTCTGCTATTTTTAGAGCAGAATTAAAGCCTTGAGTCAATAATGAAATACTACAATTAACCATACTAATCTAATTAAATAAACAGCTTTTTAGAGACTGGTAGACATAATCTCATCGTTGGATACAGACAAAAGTTTTCTTGGAAGTATTTTTGAATCTTTTTCTGTGGATTATTGTATAGCTATGGTGCGGGCATCTTGCCCGCTAGCAACTGACTGAGATGAAATTAGCTATAATTACAAATTTAACTAGAGAAATATAAAACACAAAAAAACTCATATATTTTTTTTGCTGATATATTATCTTTGTAAAAATTCTGCTATTTATGTTACTTTTTTCTTGGAAAAATCTACAAAAATAATTAAACTATTTCTTCCTTCCTTCCTCCTTCCTTAACTGAAATTCTAAAAAAATCTTATGTATATTTAAAGATATGCCATTATAGATTGATAATCTGGACACAAAGGAAAGTATTGTAGCCGAGATTATTAAGGTATGTACGAAAAAATAACTCCCCCAACTACAGGGTCTAAGGTCAGTTTCAGCAACGGTCAACCTAATGTTCCAGACGACCCCATTATCCCATTTATTCGAGGTGATGGTACTGGGGTAGATTTATGGCCAGCATCTCAAAAAGTCTTTGACGCGGCGATCGCTACTGCCTACGGAGATAAACGCAAAATCAATTGGTTTAAGGTCTACGCTGGTGACGAAGCGTGTGAAAAATATGGCACTTTCCAATATTTGCCGGAAGATACCCTTGCTGCTATTAGAGAATATGGTATTGCTATTAAAGGTCCTCTGACAACTCCCATTGGTGGGGGTATTCGTTCCCTAAATGTGGCGTTGCGTCAAATTAATGATTTATATGCTTGTGTTCGTCCTTGTAGATATTATGCGGGTACGCCTTCTCCTCACAAAACACCAGAAAAGTTAGATGTCATCATTTATCGGGAAAATACGGAAGACATTTATTTGGGAATAGAATGGCGAGAGGGAACTGATATTGCTAGTAAGTTGATTGATATTTTAAACAAAGATTTAATTCCTGCTACTCCCGAACATGGCAAAAAGCAAATTCGCCTCGACTCTGGTATTGGTATTAAACCTGTGAGTAAAACTGGTTCCCAACGTTTGGTAAAACGTGCTATCCAAAATGCTTTGCGTTTACCTAAGTCTAAACAAATGGTTACTTTGGTACATAAGGGTAATATTATGAAGTACACTGAAGGCGCATTTCGTGACTGGGGTTATGAGTTAGCAACTACGGAATTTCGTCAAGAATGTGTTACTGAAAGAGAATCTTGGATACTTTCTAATAAGGAGGAAAATCCTAATATTAGTAGTGAGGAAAATGCTCGAAAAGTTGACCCTGGTTATGATGCTTTAACTCCAGAAAAAAAAGCTGAAATTTGCCAAGAGGTTGAGGGTGTATTGGCAGCTATTTGGGATAGTCATGGGGATGGAAAATGGAAAGAGAAAATTATGGTAAATGACCGTATTGCTGATAGTATTTTCCAACAAATTCAAACTCGATCAGGGGAGTATTCTATTTTGGCAACTATGAATTTGAATGGGGATTATTTATCTGATGCTGCTGCTGCTATTGTGGGTGGTTTGGGTATGGGTCCTGGTGCTAATATTGGTGATGAATGTGCTATTTTTGAAGCTACTCATGGTACGGCTCCAAAACACGCTGGTTTGGATAGGGTAAATCCTGGTTCTTTGATTCTTTCTGGTGTGATGATGTTGGAATATATGGGGTGGCAAGAGGCTGCGGATTTGATTAAAAAAGGTCTAGAAATTGCTATTTCTAAGGGTGAGGTGACATATGATTTAGCAAGGTTGATGGAACCACCTGTACCAGCTTTGAAATGTTCTGAATTTGCTGATGCAATTATCAAACATTTTAAATAATGGATAATGGATAATTGATCGGCACCTACACAGAATTATTTACACAAACAATGCTTAATGGAGTAAAACCCTTACTCTTTAAAATGTGTAATGAATTTTGTTTACCTGCTTAATTGATAATTGATAATTAGAGATAGTTTTTATTATCCACTATTCATTATTTACAGCAGATTTCCGGTAAATGAGGTACAAGGTGAATGGTGAAAATATTGCAGTGCGAGCATCTTGCCCGCTTCTGGGTGTACCTCATAACGCGCGGAAACCGCTGTATTATTCATTATCCACTATTTATTCTATTGCTCTATACGCAATAGTTAAATCATTTTATGAAGCGCCTGCCGGATGTGGATGGATAGTGGAATTTTCCTGCTATTGCTCTATACGCAATAGTTAAATCATTTTATGAAGCGCCTGCCGGATGTGGATGGATAATGGAATTTTCTGACTATTGCTCTAATACGCAATAGTTAAATCATTTTATGAAGCACCTGCCGGATGTGGATGGATAATGGAATTTTCTGACTATTGCTCTATACGCAATAGTTAAATCATTTTATGAAGCACCTGCCGGATGTGGATGGATAATGGAATTTTCTGACTATTGCTCTATACGCAATAGTTAAATCATTTTATGAAGCGCCTGCCGGATGTGGATGGATAATGGAATTTTCTGACTATTGCTCTATACGCAATAGTTAAATCATTTTATGAAGCTCCTGCCGGATGTGGATGGATAATGGAATTTTCTGACTATTGCTCTATACGCAATAGTTAAATCATTTTATGAAGCGCCTGCCGGATGTGGATGGATAGTGGAATTTTCTGACTATTGCTCTAATACGCAATAGTTAAATCATTTTATGAAGCGCCTGCCGGATGTGGATGGATAGTGGAATTTTCTGACTATTGCTCTATACGCAATAATAAAATTATTTCCTGAAGCACCTGCGAGATGGATATTGGAATTTTCTGACTATTGCGTATAGAGCAATAATTTCATTTTATGAAGCATTCGGCAAGATGAGATGAATAATGTACCATTTTAGGTGTGTCGGTTCAGTACTGGATTTCCTTCTTCCTCCTTCTTCAATATGTCAAATCTTCTTGAACAAGCAAAAATTGCAGCCCAACAACAAAATTGGTCTTTAGTTAGTTCTTATTTACAGAAATTTATTTCAGAGAGTAAGTCAAAAAAAACTACTTCAACATTTCAAAATGATAATGTCGATCTAGATGCAGTAATTGACCTAGGAATAGAAGTTCTGGAAAATGGTGATTTTCAAGAAAAATGGGATATTGATAAACTGTTTAAGCAAATTGGAAAACCAGCTATATCTCCGTTAATTGAAATTCTTAAAGATCGAGAAATAGACCTAGAAGAGCGTTGGTTTGTAACTAGGATATTGGCAAAGTTTAACAGTGAAGAAGTCCTAGAAGTTATGGGAAATATAATTGTTAGTTCAGAGGCGGAAGATTTACAGGAAATAGCAGCAGATACTTTGGCAAATTTTGGTGAATTAGGAATTGATATATTAACAGATTTATTAGCAAGACCAGAGTCAAGATTATTGGCAACGAAAGCTTTAGCTAAAATCAACTGTATCAGCATAATTACCCCATTGTTAACTGTGGTAAAAGATGAAAATAATGATGTGAGAATTGCAGCGATATCTGCTTTGACTAATTATTCTGATTCACGCATTCCTATTGTGTTAATTTCTGCTTTAAAAGATACAGTGGCAAAAGTGAGAAAAGCAGCAATAATTGGTTTAGCTGGTTATGCTAATTTACAGAAAGAATTAGGTTTGGTGAAGTTGCTACAACCTTTACTGTGGGATATAAATTTTGAAGTTTCTCAACAAGCAGCGATCGCTATGGGAAAAATTGGTACAAATTCAGCAGCGACGGCTTTGTTTGAACTGTTAAAAACTGCGACAGTGCCATTTTTTTTAAAGATAGATGCAGTGCGTGCTTTAGGTTGGATTGAAACTCAAGTATCCTTAGAATATTTACAAAATTTGCTGGGATATAATTTCTTAGTTGAAGGAGATGATCGGGAACAAATTGTAAATGAAATTATCAGGGTATTGGGTAATTTGGAAAAACCGGAATTAAAACCCCTAGCAACAGATATTTTGATTGAATTTATCGCTAGTAATAATCCTAGTTTAGAAAGTGGTTGTGTGAAAAAATCTCTAGCTTTAGCTCTAGGATATTTAGGTAATATTCATGCCTTAGATTATCTAATTCAATTATTAGAAGATGAGGATAATAGTGTCAGATTTCATTCTGTAGCAGCTATGAAACAATTAGATGGGGAAAAAGCATATCAAAAACTTATTTCTTTGTCTCAGGAAGAAACTCTAAATTCACAGTTAAAAACAGGAATAGCAATAGCTATTGCAGAGATGAATAAATTTAATAAAATTTAGACTATAATCAAAACCAAAATTAGTTGACTTATACAGAAGATTCCCGGTTAATGGGATACTGTTGATAGATGAGAGAATAAATATTTTTTGTCTGTTTCCAATCACTCCATCTCTTCATCTCCCCCATCTCCCTAAAACCATAAATATATGTATTTCCAGAGAGTAAGAAATTGCTGTAAGTAGGTAGGCAAAATTCAACTGAAAATATCTGTAGAGGTAATTTATGAATTACCTCTACTTTTACCAACAGCCTAAAAATTTGTAGCCTACTTTTTTCCAATTGGAATTAGATCTGTCTATGGGGAATATTAACTCTTATGTGATGTGGAATTTTAGGGAGGAGCTCAAATCCTGAATCCCCGATTAAGCTCAAGTCTGATTAATTAGCCATAATCAAAATGTTATTCTGTGTCAAATTTTTCCCTATTCTCTATTCCCTAAATTGATAGATAATAGAAGAAATATTTTTTGCCTGTTCCCAATTACCCCATTTTCCTAAAGCCGTAAATATATTTACTTTCAGATAGTAATAAACTGGTGCAAGTAGGTAGTCAAAATTCAACTGAAAATATCTGTACAGGTAATTTATGAATTACTGCTAATCTTAGCAACAGCCTAACAATTTCTAGCTAACTTTTTTCCAATTGGAATTATCTCCTAAGATCGGGAATATTAACTCTTATGTGATGTGGAATTTTAGGGAGGAGCTCAAATCCTGAATCCCCGATTAAGATCAAGTCTGATTAATTAGCCATAATCAAAATGTTATTCTGTGTCAAATTGCTCCTTATTCCCTATTGCCTAAATTGATGGATGAGAGAATAAATATTTTTTGTCTGTTTCCAATCACTCCATCTCTTCATCTCCCCCATCTTCCTAAAACCATAAATATATGTATTTCGAGAGAGTAAGAAATTGCTGTAAGTAGGTAGGCAGAATTCAACTGAAAATATCTGTAGAGGTAATTTATGAATTACCTCTAGTTTTACTAACAGCCTAAAAATTTGTAGCCTACTTTTTTCCAATTGGAATTATATCTGTCTATCGGCTATATTAACTCTTATGTGATGTGGAATTTTAGGGAGCAGCTCAAATCCTGAATCCCTGATTAAGATCAAGTCTCATTTGAAAATATCTGTACAGATAATTTATGAATTACCTCTAGTTTTACCAACAGCCTAAAAATTTGTAGCCTACTTTTTTCCAATTGGAATTATATCTGTCTATCGGCTATATTAACTCTTATGTGATGTGGAATTTTAGGGAGCAGCTCAAATCCTGAATCCCCGATTAAGATCAAGTCTGATTAATTAGCCATAATCAAAATGTTATTCTCTGTAAAATTACGGAAAAATAAGGGTAAAGCCTCTCCTTTAAAGGATAGAAAAGAAAAAAATTCCCCTTTAACCTTACCTCTTCTTTTCAAGAAGAGGTAATAATTAATAATTAATTATTAATTATTGAATCCCTACTCCCTAATATGAAATACTGGAAATCAGGTAAACAACTACAAGATGGTAAATATATCATTCAAGACCTCCTTGGTATTGGTGGTTTCGGTACTACTTATCGTGCTTTAGAACAAAACTCTAATCAATTAGTTGCGATTAAAACTCTCAATTATCGAGTACAAAGAAAACCAAATTTTGATAAACTCCAAGAAAATTTTTTAAATGAAGCCTTATGTTTAGCAAAATGTCATCATCTCAATGTAGTAGAAGTTCACCGCCTTTTTAAAGAAAATAAATTATGGTGTATGGTGATGGAATATATAGATGGAGATGACTTAGGAATTTATTGTGAAGAGCAAGGGGGAGTTATATCAGAAAGTGAAGCAATACAGATTATTAAACAAGTAGGAGAATCACTAATATTTGTACATAACCAAGGATTTTTGCATCGGGATGTCAAACCTCAAAATATTATTCTCAGACGAAATACTTTAGAAGCAGTATTAATTGATTTTGGTTTAGCGCGAGAATTTGATAGTGGTAGTGTACAAAGCCATACAACAGATAGTACATTATATTTTGCGCCAATTGAACAGTACGAAAGACGAGCAAAACGGGGTGCTTTTACTGATATTTATGCCTTAGCTGCCACTCTATATGTTTTATTAACAGGTGAAATGCCTACCCCCGCAAAAATTAGACAGGAAGGAAAAATACCATTAATACCACCAAAAGAATATAATTCCCAAATTAGCGATCGGGTCAATAGTGCAATTATTAGAGGTATGAAATTAGAACCGGAAGAACGCCCTAAATTTGTTGTTGAATGGTTAACTTTATTATCACAACCACAAGAATTTTTCACAACTAATATAACTTCAAACTTACCACTAACTCTACCCAGAATTACCGAAATGCCCACAGAATTAGTAACTGTTGATGCGAGTTTTGAACCAGAATTACAAACTTTTAAATTTGAAGTTTTAACAATCAAAATTAGCTCTAGATATGAAATATCTGACACGATAAAAGAGCAAGGAGAAGCTCAACAATTTATCGAAAATATTGGCAATGATATTACCCTAGAAATGGTATATATTCCCGGCAATACTTTCTGGATGGGTTCCCCAGAGACAGGAATAGAAAAATGGGAAATAGAAACCCCCAAACATTTAGTCACAATAGCACCTTTATTGATTAGCAAATATCCCATTACTCAATCACAATGGCAAGCAATTATGGGAAAAAATCCTGCTAATTTTCAAGGAGAAAATAGACCAGTAGAAATGGTATCTTGGTATAACGCAATTCAATTCTGTAGTCGTCTATCTGCTCAGACAGGAAGAGCTTATCGGTTACTATCAGAAGCAGAATGGGAATATGCTTGTCGCGGCAGGACAACGACATTATTTCACTTTGGTAATATTCTGACACCTGACCTAGCTAACTATAACTGGGAAGAAGCTTTTGCCTGTACATTACAAAAAAATTATTATGAGCAGACAAGAGACGTAGGTAGTTTTCCCCCCAATGCTTTCGGGTTATATGATTTTCATGGCAATGTCTGGGAATGGTGCGCCGATCCCTGGCATGATAATTATCGGGATGCCCCTTCGGATGGTAGTGTATGGGAAAAAGATGGAAATTCTGCCTACAGAGTATTGAGAGGTGGTGGGTGGTTAAACTATCCCAGGGGTTGTCGCAGTGCAAATCGAAATTACAAAAATCCTAGGGGTAGGTATAAGTCCGTGGGGTTTAGGGTTGCCCTTTCTCATTCCATATAGCTGAAGTCAGAAGTTAGAAGTTGGAAGTTATACCAATTTAATCAATAGACATAGGCGTGAAAAAGATATAGACTTTTTGCATATAGTAGGGAACACTTAACTGGGAACAGGAAACAGGCAAGATATTTTTAGGAAAAAGTTACGGAAAATGATTTTGCGAGGAACTTTTACTTCTATTACTTATGCTAAATATAAGGGCAAGTTTATTTTCTGGAGATGTCTAATGTTTGTTACAAATTTTAGGGACGTTGCATGGAACATCCTTCAACAATTAATAATTAATAATTAATAATTAATAATTACCTCTTCTTATAACGGATAGGATTGACATTCAAGGATTTTTTTTTCTTCTCTTGGTTGATTGGGGACCAGCGAGGAGACCTCGCCATCCCATCCTAGGTCATGCTCCGCAAACAACCGCTCTCTTGGTCGATTGGAGGCCAGCGAGGAGACCTCGCCATCCCTCGACCGCTTTTTTCTCCATGAATGGAGAGGCTTTATACCTTAAGAGTTCGGTAAGTCAGAAGGAAGACCAAAGTTGGAAGGTAAGCATTCAACTATTAGCAATCAGCTCTCAGTTTCTTATGAATTAAGTGAGGATTTGTTTAAGAATGCTTATATTAACTGAAGAGCTGCTTACTTATGCTATGAATTATCTAAAATATATCAATAATAATTTATTCGCATAAATACAAGACGAGCCTGATTATAATCTAGCTGATAACGCAGTTCCTCCGTAGGAGGCAGGCTAAAAGCTGATGGCTGAATGCTTACGTTGGAAGAAATATTGAAGAAAAAAAGGTAAAAATGATAGAGATAGTCTTATTAAAGGAATTGAAGAATATCTTTTTAAGTAGATCCAATTGAGATGCACTTTTTGTAGCATTCTCTTTTCATGCCTGGTATTAGAAGTCAGAAGAGGCGAATGGCAATTTGCCCCTATATTGAGCACGGACTAAATTTGAGAGACGTGAGAATTTCCTAAACACCCTAGCAACTGCTATATCATCGTCAAATCTAGATTCCTCACTCCAAAAGGAGTCAGGAGAAAATCATAGTGGTCAATCAAAGTAAATAATTAAGTATTTATGCTTAATATTTTTCTGAGAATTTGACGAAATAACAAATATTTTTGGAGGTAGATGCAGAAAAGAAGAGGTTGAAATTTTTGGGAAAAATTTTGGTGAATTGGTATGGGTAGTTTTAAATTTTATTGCAAAAAATTAATTTTTGTAACTTTCAAATCCCTAGTAGTCGTTGGTAGGTTTCCCCCATCTAATCTAAATATTTGACATATTTGGCAAAAATTTCATGGAAGAGTTTTACCAAAAACATTAAATTTGAAGTTTAGTAGACCTTTGGCAAAACTGAAATGACAATAAATTATCGAATTACCTTTGACTTTTGTGACTTTTGACTTAAAGAAGTTTAGTCATCCACAATTTGCGCCCAATCTGGGAAGGAAGGAGGAAAGAAATTAATATCGTAGTCAGACTCTTCCCACTCATTAACCCATAATGGTACTACCCCTACTCCTGGTATGGGAGTTCTCGAGAATACCCTTTCCCTAGATTCAACAGTGTGAAATATCTGCTTGAGCGTATCTCCTAGGTTAAGGGTAAAACTTAAGAGTTCGTCCAATTCGGGGTCAAGCCGTTTAACTCTTTGTTTTTCCTCTTCAAGCCACAAAAGTTTAAGGGACTTTAAGGATCTGGGGCTAAGTTGACTGCGATAATAAACACGTTTAAGTTGGGCTACAGGTTCAAGACTCCTTTCTACCCGGCGAATTTGCTGTAACCGGAGAAAGTGCCACTCTGCCAAACGCTTTCGGTCTTCAGGGGGTATTTTTCCTTTGCTAGTAGAGTGTTGGAAGGCATATCTGGCACAACTACAGCCAAGATTAGCTAAAAGATGGATTAACTGTCTCTCTTTAGGGGTAGCTTGTCTTCTTTCTGCAGTTCTCGTAATAAGCCTTTTTCTGCGTGTAGTAGTTGTTGTGTCCATCGTTTTGGTCGATAATACTAATCAGAATATATTAATAGAATAACCGAAGGTAGAACCCTAATCAGTAGCAAAAAGTTCTACCAAATTCTAAATCTAGTCTAATCTTTCTATTCTGTCTCAAGGAAGTTATTTCGGCTTTCCTTATATTTTATTTGTCTGTGTTTACTGTTGTACATTCCCCATCCTCATCATTGCCTGTGTAAGGACATTTGCCATCTTTAGCTAATATCTGACTCTCTTCAATGGTCGTCTCATTAGATGGCCTAAAGTTCCAGGCATTGGCCTTTGGTACATGACAAAACGTCAAGCCTGCGGAGGCTATTAACCCTAAAGCAATAATATTCTGTTTCATTGTAGTAGATGAACCCTGTTTAGTTATTTGGAATTGACTACTGACACTCTTGCAACCTGTAAAAAGTGGGTTTTTGCAAAAGCCCTCTTGTATTCCAAAGAATCAGTCTGTAATTATAAAAGAAGCATAGGCACGACCTGATGGATCACAAACGCCGGAAGAGAGGTGTTAGTAGTATTATTACTATCTTCTCCCCAATCCTGGTATTTGGGATGTGGAGACTAAGCCATTAGGGAGTTAAACCATCAGGTAATTAGTCCATCTAGGAGTTATCCATCAGGGGTATCTACTTTTTTTCAACTATCAGGGTGTATCTCCATCTGCAGTTCTGAACTGGCTGTCTACAAGGAAATTAATGATTAAATCATTAATCCAAATAGACAGCTTTTTTTATATATCTAGTTTCCCTTAGTAGGAGGATTAAGGAAAGAGTAAGGTGAAGGACAAGAGCAAGGGCTAAATTTTCAATTTTTCTCCACTTATTTATTTCGCGCATATTGAGTTTAATTCCGTTCTTAGAAACCTCTTCTACCTGGCAACGTCGGCGTTATCGAGTTCACAGGTACACGCGGACGTTTGCTTCGCAACCCGGAGCGTAGCTCTGAGTGCCCGCCATAGCTAGATTTAAGCTAGCATTTAAGTATCACACGCAACTAAAACCCTCAGCAAATTAAATATTTGTGGCCTTCAATTAAAACGATTTTCAGTTCCATTGAAAATTGACCTTCTTCAAACCTTTAAGACTCCACCCTGAAGGCTATACTTTACCGAAAAATAAGGGTTTAAAACCTCTCCTTTAAAGGAGAAAAAGCGGTCGGAAAGCGGAGCAGTCCTTAGGATGGGATGGGGAGGAAACCTCGCCATATCCAATCTCCCCTTGAAAAAAAAATTTCCCTTTTAATCAATCCTATCCGTTTTCAAGAAGAGGTAATTATTAATTATTAATTATTGAACCATAAGTCTTGAAACCCTTTTATGATTGGGGGATTGGGGGAGAAAGAGAGCAGGCATTACGTCCAAGCCTCTAATTAAATCTAATTAAATACGTTGACTCTCCGGAAATATCCATTTAATGGCAAATACATAACGTCTCTCTTTTGTCAAGTTTTATGTTAAGAAAGATGTGGGTAATGGATAGCCCTGAAGGGCGGGGTTTAAATTAATAGTTATTGCACTCCTAAATATTTATGCAACTGCACAGAGAGTCGGTAATGAGGATATTCCTGAAGTAATTCTAAGACTAATGGTAGAGCCAAATTACGACTATACCATTCAGGCTGTAGATAAACAGGAATATTATTATTGGCTAATAAAATTTTACTATAAAATTCTAATTCTTTGCCAGTTTCTATCACCAATTTTATTTCTGAAGCCCGTTTCCACATTTGCGGTACAACTGGATATTTAGGACTAATATGTTGTTTAGGACTAAGAGTTACCCAAGTGTTAGGAGAAATATTTTGCCAATAGCAACCGGAGGTTTCTATTGAAACTTTTCTACCAGTAGCTTCTATTCTGTTTATTAAAGCAGGTAGTTGTTTATGAATAAAAGGTTCACCACCAGAAATAACAACTCTAGGAGAAAATAATTCATTAATTAATTCATCAAAAGTTCTCAGTTGTCTCGGTAAACCAACTCCTCCATCAGCATAACCAGTATCACAATAATGACAACCTACTGGGCAACCAGCAAGACGAATAAAATCTACTGGCGTACCTGCCCAATAGCCTTCTCCTTGAATAGTTTTTTGGAATGTTTCATGGATGGGAATGATGAAATTTTCTGTCATTTTTAATTTTAGGGAGTAGGGAGTAGGGACTAGGGAAATAAGCAAAAAATATTTATTCCCTTAGTTGCACAATATTAATAACTCAACTTGCTGTATCAATTTCTCATGTAGTAAGTTTAACTCTGGCTCAATAAAGCTTTTTTTTCAACCAAAAGCTGATAGCTAATAGCTGACCGCTAAATGCTTATTTTAATCAATTTTAATTTTAATTTTAGGGAGTAGGGAGTAGGGAGTAGGGAAATAAGCAAAAAATATTTATTCCCTTAGTTGCACAATATTAATAACTCAACTTGCTGTATCAATTT
>NZ_JAAHGT010000034.1:0-15615 GCF_010672385.1 Okeania sp. SIO2F4 | reverse complement strand
TAGGGAGTAGGGAGTAGGGAGTAGGGAAATAAGCAAAAAATATTTATTCCCTTAGTTGCACAATATTAATAACTCAACTTGCTGTATCAATTTCTCATGTAGTAAGTTTAACTCTGGCTCAATAAAGCTTTTTTTTCAACCAAAAGCTGATAGCTAATAGCTGACCGCTAAATGCTTATTTTAATCAATTACAGGATTAAGCTTTTCTTTTTCAGTTATTAATTTTCTCGGCACCATAACTGCTAAAGCTAAAGGAACTACCTGAAAATTAGCCGGAGTATAAGTAACAATTTCTCCATCAGTATTAATAGGACGAGGTTTACGAGTATAAACACTAATTACAGAGCCAGAGAGAGAACGAAAACCAAAACTTTCTTGATATTTTCCTTGCCATATAGAAGGTAACATACCAATAAATTGCCAACAATATTTCACTTCTAGGCTGTATAAATCTAATCTTTGGTCATCAATTGTAGCATCGTGAGCAATGGTCATACCACCTCCATAGTGTTTGCCATTTCCTACAGCAACTTGTAAAGTTTTGACTATTTTTGATTCACCATTACAACGAATTTCTGCTGTAAAAGGGCGACTTTGTAAAATCATTTTACTAGCAGTAATAGCATAAGCTAATACACCCCACCGACGCTTTGCTTCTTTAGTTAAATTATTAGTAATATCTACACTTAATCCAATACTGGCAACATTGAAAAAATATTTGCCATTAACTACACCTAAATCTATATAACGTTTTTTGCCAGTAGCGATCGCTCGACAAGCTTCAAATAAAGAAATAGGAATTCCCAAAGTTCTAGCTAGATCGTTAGCTGTTCCTAATGGTAAAATTCCCAAGGGTAAACCTGTTTCTACTAGAGCATCTACGGCTAAGTTTAATGTGCCATCTCCACCACCAATAATTATCAGATTTACCTGATTTTTATACTCTTGAATAAAATGGTTAAAATCCTGAGGATATTCAGTTTCTTTGCAGATAATTTCTAGGCCAAAATCTTGTAAATAGGTTAAGGCTAAATCTAGATTATCTTGAACTTTTCTAGCATGGGGATTTACCAATAAAAGAGATTTTTTTGATTCTATCTTATCTTGGTTCATAAAGAAATTCAAAAGTTAAAAGTCAAAAATCAGAACAAAAGAAAGGATTAAATAAAATTAAAAGTTAAAAGTCAAAAGTCAAAAATCAGAACAAAAGGAAGGATTTAAGCAAGGAAATTGTTTAAGGATATACTGAGTAAGGTCTGTATTTATGGGAAGTAGCAAATCCGATAACTGTATAACCGGATTTCATATTATTGCTGAGAGCTGACAGCTAATAGCGGAATGGTTACATTTTTTTTATCAGAGGTAAGTGCTTATGCAAAATTAATTACATATTTTATTAGACATCTCTAATCTTATCCATAAGTTATCAATTATTTATGCTTATTCTCTGATTCCCTCTTTCAACTCGGAAATTTATTTTGCACGACTAATTATAAATAATTAACTAATTTATTGTGTTAAAAAATATCCACTTCATTAGTCATAAAAAAACTTTCTCTTTCCTATGAAACTTTCGCCCTACTCATGTCAAGTATTATTAAACAACTGTAATCAGAATTTTCCCAACTTTTAGGGATGTTCCATGGAACGTCCCTAGATTATGGTTAATTAATCTAACTTGATATTATATCAAGTCTTATACCAAGCGTGATAAATGTTTGTTACAAATAGGTAGGGTATTTTTTAGGAGTCAGTCGGACCGAGTCAGGAGTCGTATGGGAATAGCTTCGATGCTTTTTTTTAGTTCATAAATCATCTTTTTAGTCAAAGGAACATCTCCTGTAAAATCTTTTTATCGTCCTTATTATTCCGTAACATTATTTTTTCATGCATGGTATTATTACAGCAGATTTCATCAAGCGTTAAGTACAGATATGGTAGGCAAGATGTCTGCACTACATCAGCAAAAAATTGAGATTGCTTCCCTCCACTTCGTTCCAGTTGCAATGACATAGTTAAGTTGAATTACATTAATTGCCGAATAATCAATAATTAATAATTCTTAATTAAATAATTCACCCTTTAAAGCCTCCTCTTTCAAGGGGAAAAAGCGGTCGGAAAGCGGAGCATTCCGAAGGATGGGATGGCGAGGTTTCCTCGCTTGCCTCCAATCTCCCCTCGAGAAAAGTGCTCTTAAATTTCCTTATATTCAATTCCGTTGCGGTTTTAACCTTCTTGTAATTATCCATTATCCATTATCGATTATCCATTATCCATTAATGAATACTCTCTACTCTCCTGAATGTGGATTTATTTCCTGAGTTTAAATTCATCAAATTTTACTACTTCAGAATTAGGTTTTCTTGTATCAAAATAGTAACTACTAACTGTTCCTGTCTCGGTCTCAAAAATACTAAAAGCTGTAATATCATTACTGGCAATATAAGGTTGAGGTTCACCATTTTCATCTAGCAAAGGAGCAATGGTTGGAATTATCGGTTCTAAACTATTAGGATTACCAACTTCTGCATATTTTTCCTGATAATTTTGAGGAACAGTTCGCTTTTTTTCTCCTAGATAAGCTCCATAACTATTACCGACATTAGATGTTTCGAGAAAGTGCATTCCACTCGGGCTAACAAAACGATTCCAAAGATGAGAATGTCCGTAAAATACTAACTGTACGCCAGAAGTTTCTAATAATGGTAAAACATCTCTAATAATATAGTCATTTTGTTGGGGATATTCATAACGAATCGTGGTAATTTTCCCATTTTCATCTCGGTCAATATATTGGATGGGATTAGTATAAGCAGGAACAATATTTTCACCGAGAGAATGAGGCGGATGGTGAAACATAACTACTTTATATTTTGCTTGTTGAAATTCCTGACTTGCTAATTCTTTTTCTAGCCAATTATATTGTTGGCTACCTTTAATAATAGGTTCAAAAATATGCTGACCGTAACCCCATTCAGCGGGATTATCAAAATCTTTTTTCCGTTCTCGATATTTTCCTCTAGCATTATCATCTAAACGGGGAACTCGCCAGATATTTGTGATATATAAAACCACTAGACGTATATCACCGAAAGTCACGGCATAATAATTTTTTTTATCTGAACTATTTTGAGGCAGAGTAAAAATTTCTTCGTATGTGTCTGTATTAAAAGAATTATTTTTTAACCAGGTATCGGGATTAATATTTTGAGGATTTTGTGGATATAAATTTTTGGCAGCTTGTCTGGGGTAGGGCTGACTAAATTGATAGTTCAAATAATTTTTCATGGAAAATATTCCCATAACTTCATGGTTGCCAATTGCTGGAAAGAGAGGCATATTTTGAATTAACTCCCCACCTTTATAAACAGTTTTTTTTCCATTTTTTTCTAATTCATAATGAGCTCTACCTTGGAGATTCGGAAAAAAAGCATTGCCTCGATTATCATCAAACCATTCTGAGGCACGGTCGGGAATATTAACTAAATCTCCAGCAAAAAAAATAGCGTCTAATTTATCAAAAGTTTCTGTTACTTTTTGCAGATTTGCTGAAGTCATTGGTTTTGATTGATGGTCCGAAGTTAGGAGAATTTTTAAAGGTGTACCTGGGGTGGGTTTAGCTGCCAGATTAAAAATTTTACTCTTCATATTTTCGCCATTTTCCTTTTCGCTAATAATTTGGTATGGCACATAATTATTAGGAGTTAAACCAACAACTTTTGCTTCATGTCGCCAGATATCTCGCATCATAGGTTGTTGATAAATTAAACCTTTTTCTATTTGTTTGCCAACGAAAGAATCTTGGTCTTCACGAGTGCGACTAAGTTTAATAGTATTTGCCTCAACAACTCGATTCAAACTTTCACCATAAACTACAAAATTTCCTTTGCCAGGAAATTCAGTAAACCAAACAACTTGTACAGAATTTTCTGTCGGAGCTTGGAGAAAAGGGTCGGTTAAAAATTCCGATTCAGGTTCGAGAGAATACATAATTATAAATATGAAAATAACAACAATAATTAAAATACCAAAAATCCAGGGATTACGATAAGAATCTCTGGGATTTTCAAATGTTTCTGGAGAAGGAATCATTTCAGTTATCAGTTATCAGTTATCAATTATCAGTTATCAGTATCTCATGGAATAGGGAGACTTGAAATTCAGTTATCAGTTATCAGTTATCAGTTATCAGTATCTCAGGGAATAGGGAGGCTTGAAATATTGAATTTTATTTTTTTTATCCCCTTTAAAGGGGAGTCTTGAAACCTGATTTTCTGGTCATAATGGATATGTTTTTCTAGAATTTAATTATAAATGGTAGGGGTTATCCTTTATTTATAATTTAGTTCAATAGGGCTACATATTAAACTTAAAACTTTCTTCTACTTCCTATTACCTTTCAGCTAAAATTGGTTCTTCTAACTCAAGAACGTATTGAGAATAAGAATTGCTGGTACTGAAGCTAAAATTTTATGGCAAATTCCTGAATGATTCTGATTATTCTTCAAGGAAAAGTCATTTCAGTTATCAGTTATCAGTACCGACCACTAAAGTCTCTAGCTTGAAATAAATATGGTGAATATTTTTTTCATCACCTTAAAAGTGAAGGTTTTAAACCTTATTTTTTAGTAAGGGATTAGAAGTCATATTTCTCTGTTTATCAAACTCAGAGATTAAGTAAAAAATTGAGATAACTGCTGTTACTGAAGCTGAAAATTTGGAGTTAGTGAGTCATATTCCTGATGTTCAAGGTAACTATCAAGGATTAAAAAATTTAGCTAGTAATTGACGAACAGGAAGTTTATTTTTGTTGAGTATACAAAAGTCGGAGATTGATTTTGAAAAAAATTTACCAGGAGGAATTGTATATTCTCAACTTATTGAGGAATTGGAAGATAAACTAGATTATCACACTCGTAAAAAAAGCTATTTCTTTCAGAAAGATTGTCATTTCAGTTATCAGTTATTAGTTATCAGTACCTTTAGCTGTTTGCGCAGCATGACCTAGGAAAGCTTCGGGATTTAAATATGGAATTCTCTTTTTTTATCCCCTTAAAAGAGGAGGCTTTAGACCAAGATTTTTCAGTAATGTAGGAGTTTTGCTATTTATTAGTTGGAGGGAACGCTTGGAGTTAGTGAGTCATATTCCTGATGTTCAAGCTAACTATCAAGGATTCAAAAATTTAGCTAGTCATTTACGAACAGGAGCTTGGTTTTTGTTGAGTATACAAAAGTCTGGGATTGATTTTGAAAAAAATTTACCAGGAGGAATTGTATATTCTCAACTTATTGAGGAATTAGAAAATAAAGTAGATTATCCCACTCGGAAAAAAAGCTATTTGTTTAAGAAAGATGGTGAAATTTTAGCTCAATAACAACTAACAATTACTTTGTTTAGACAGGACGCTTATCAGAAGTTATTCGATGAAACGGGATTTGATTTCCAAGATGTTAATAATGATAATAGCTTGGCAATATACAAAAAAAGATAAAAGTCTATTGGTACTGAAACTGAAAATTTCTGGCAAATTCCTGCGTCTTAAAATTATATTCTTTTCCTACTAATAATTTTAAGTAAAATGTTTGAGATAGCCTTTGATTCCACCAATATAAAATAGGTCTTTTAAATAAATATCTGTATCAGGTTTTAATAAATATGTTGGCTTAAATCCACATAATATAGAACTGTAAATAGCATTGCAATCAAAATGATAAACTGCCTCATTTCTATATGAAACAACTTCTTGATCTATTTCTTTAATATCAACATAGTTAGGCATTTCATCTCCTACTACCTGATTTAACAAAAGAACAAAAATACAAATTTGGTTTTTCTTGTGTTCTTTTCCACTGATTTTCCATTTAATTATATCTATAATTTTCTCGCATTTATCATGTTCTAGGTTGACATAATTCATGTATGAATAATAAAGATATTCATCTTCATCTAGTTCAAATTTATTTAGTTCTAAATCAAGACATTTCTCCAAAGTTCTATCAAAACAAGTAGTTTTAACTTGTAAACTTACTGATGTATTATTCCTGAAATAGAAATCTGTTCCATCATCTCCCCATTCATATAACTCGTAATCAACATCGCTAATTAATCTACCTAAATATTGTTTTACAGATTCTTCCCCTACTTTGCCTATCTTATAATTAACAGGACTTACGCATGAGGTAGGAAAAACTAGGATTTGAGATTGCTTCCCTTTCGGTCGCAATGACGAAAATACGTTGTACTGCGTAAGTCCTGATTAATAAATTTATCAGGAAAGTAATCCCCATTGTATTTCCATGTTAACTCTTCACAAAACCAATTCATTTTTTTTCTAAGTCATCTAACTCATCACAATCAACTAAAGAATATAGATGAATAGACTCATCAAAGTCGTATTTTCCCCTTGTAAAAGCAGGCGTCCTGTGTTTTAAATTGATAATAAATTCATCTTGTTGTGATTCTAAAATTGTCATCCAATTAACTTCTGGCATTAGATAAATTCTCAGTATTTGACTAAAATTGATTATTTTTTAAACGTTAAATTATACAACATTTTGATCGATCCGGTTAACAACTATTCACTGAAGAATTTAAAATCAATACGATGTTATCTATATAGTCTAATTCTCAAATCAATATGCTAATAGTCCAAAAATACGGTGGTACATCAGTCGGGTCTGCAGAAAGAATCAAAGCAGTGGCCCAACGTATAGCTAAAACAGCCAGCGATCGCTCGGTAGTAGTAGTCGTTTCAGCAATGGGAAAAACCACAGATGGTTTAGTCAAACTTGCCAACGAAATTTCCCCCAACCCCAATCGTCGAGAAATGGATATGCTACTATCCACAGGCGAACAAGTTACCATCGCTCTAATGAGTATCGCCTTACAAGAATTGGGAGTACCAGCTATTTCCCTAACTGGAGCGCAGGTAGGAATAGTCACAGAAGCTGAACATTCCCGCGCCCGCATTTTACAGATTAAAACCCAACGCATAGAAGAACATCTGCAACAGGGAGAAGTTGTAGTCGTTGCAGGTTTCCAAGGTATTAGTCAGACTCGCCACCAGGAAATCACAACATTAGGTAGGGGGGGTTCGGATACTTCCGCAGTTGCTTTAGCAGCAGCACTCCAAGCAGAAAAGTGTGAAATATATACAGACGTACCTGGAATCTTAACAACCGACCCCCGTATAGTACCCGAAGCACAGTTAATGTCAGAAATTACCTGTGATGAAATGTTGGAGTTGGCAAGTCTGGGTGCAAAAGTGCTGCATCCTAGGGCAGTCGAAATTGCTCGAAATTATGGAATGCCATTAGTAGTCTTATCCAGTTGGAGCGATGCACCAGGTACTCGCGTAGTTTCAGCAATACCCAAACGTCGCGCTTTGCAAGATTTAGAATTAACCAAACCAGTAGACGCCATAGAATATGACACCGACCAAGCAGGAATTTCCATGTTGCGCGTTCCCGATCGCCCTGGTGTGGCAGCTCAATTATTTTCTGGTATTGCCGTACAAAATATAGATGTAGATTTAATTATTCAATCTATTCACGAAAGCAATACTAATGATATTGCCTTTACCGTCGGGAAAGATACTTTAAAACAAGCAACAGCAGTAGCGGATGCCATACTACCTGCTTTAGGAAAAAATTCTGACCCCAGTTTGGGAGAACCGGAAGTCAAAACAGAAGAGCGACCTATTGCTAAAGTCAGTCTGGTGGGTGCAGGAATGATTGGGCGACCGCGAGTAGCAGCAAAAATGTTTGAAACTTTGGCAGCAGCAGGAATAAATATAGTAATGATTTCGACTTCGGAAGTTAAGGTCAGTTGTGTGGTTGATGCAGAAGACTGTGAAAAAGCAGTTAATTCTTTGTCTCAAGGATTTGATGTGGATGTTGCAGATATTTCTAGTAGTGGCGATTTCCTGCGGAATGCTACGCAAACGCGAATCGCCACTACTGAGTCGTCAGAAGAAGTTCCCCCACCAGTGCGAGCAGTTGCTTTAGACATGAAGCAAGCAAGACTAGCAGTGCGTCAAATTCCCGATCGCCCAGGAATGGCAGCAAAAATATCTGGTTTGTTGGCAGAGCAGAATATTAGTTTAGATATGATTATTCAATCCCAACGTTGTCATAGTGTGGATGGAGTTTTGACTCGCGATATTGCTTTTACTGTCTCTCAACCAGAGGGAGAAACTGCATATCAAATTTTGGTAAATGCAGCAGTAGAGTTTGGTTGGGGAGAAGTAGTGTTAGAGAGTGCTATTGCCAAGGTGAGTGTAGTCGGTTCCGGAATGATTGCACATCCAGGGGTAGCAGCAAAAATGTTTGAAGCGTTGGCAGCAAATCAAATCAATATTTTGATGATTGCTACTTCGGAAATTAAAATTAGTTGTGTGGTAGAAGAAGAGGATGGAGTGAAAGCGCTGCAAGCTATTCATAAAGCCTTTGGTTTGTCTGGAAATGAGGTGGTTAAAGTTCCAGCTTAAGGTTGCATAAGTAGGGGAGGAGGGGAGGAGGGGAGTGGGGGAGTGGGGGAAAAGTAACGCGCCGAAATATTTAGAATTAGGTGGTGCGTTACATTTCATTTTCATGTCACGCAGTGAAACGCACCCTACTGGACCTCATATCAAATCCGGTTGCTTCGGAGTTACAAGAAACCTGGTTTGTGGGAAGTCAATGCTACTTTTGTAGAGCATTTGATACTTTCCCCGGTTTCTCTGGTTTTTTATACCGATACTACCGGATTTGATATTACCCATTTGTTCATCAGATGTCTAATTAGTGAGAAAACTCTGATGCTGGTACAATACTGATATTCTGCATCATGCCTTGGTCTTCATGATCTAGAATGTGGCAGTGCTGCACAAAATCACCGATATAACGCTCGTAGCGAGTACGCACGACGACTGCGTAGCCTTCTTTGACCAAAATGGTATCTTTCCAGACGCCTTTTAATCCTGGATACTCTGGATCGGGCTGGTTAGGATCGCCATCAATTGCCCCCGGAACGCTAACATCCTTGCCATTTGGATCGATAATTTTGACGATTTGAAAAGGATTCACATGGATATGAAATGGATGGTTGACAAAGTAGGACGTCAAAACCCATTCCTCTGCATCACCTAGCTTGAGTTTGCGATCGATACGGTTAGGATCGTAAGGCTTGGGGTCGAAAGACGAGCCAATGCCATTGCTGACCTCAAACTGAGTAGGAGTGGTCGAAGTGTCGATAAAGAAAGCCATCTCCTGCTTGTGAGTGTGGGCAACTTCCTCATCTGTTATCTGGGGATGAGGCTCAAATAGAGCTAGTTTTAGACGATTTTCCAGATTCCGAACAACTCTTTCCTCAACCTTTCCATCAAAGCTGTTTTTAGCAGCTTGTATCAATTTATCTTTCATATAACTGTCAATATCAGTCACTTCAGAACCCTCACTAACTTCAACCACAGCCAGCAGTTGGCGACTTTCCACTGTACTGTTGACAGTTGCTGAAGCAGGAGCAGATGTATCAATTACGCAATAATCACCAGCTTCGGGGAAAACTACCAGCGCATCACTGCGGTAGCCAGGCTGCAAGGTCGTTAAATTTGTTTTCCATGCTGGAGACCTAGTGAGTCCATCCTCGGCAATGATGTAGTAGTCAATAGGATCGCCTGTACAATTTTCTTGGCTCCAACTGTCAGCCTCACTCGCAGCCAATTTCAAATAATTGCTTGTTATATCTACCTTCTTGCGAAACTCTAGGCTAATGGTGTTCCTTACGCCCGCATGAATCATCCGCCACCGCTGAATTTGGCCCTGATTGGCTTCAATTGTAGGTATAACTTCTCCATTGATACTTGTATAACGCCCGGATTCCCCCCAATAACTGGGGCTGAAATCGAAATTGCCATACTCAATTTTGCCTGTTGTGCCACTGCAATCCCAGTTAATACTACCATCGTCATTCTGACCGCAGGCGTACTGAATTTGTTCTAATACCAAGACTTCCTCCTGCATATCGTCCAGTCCTGACAATAGGGTGTCGATGTCCCCATTAATAAAGTCGTTGCTAGACTCAACCCATTGGGGCGCTCTGTTACCACGAATAATTAAAGCTCCCGCCATGCCACTTGCAACCTGAGCCGCAGTCGAGCCATGTCGGTGCGGGTGGTACCAAAAAGTGCCTGCTGGATGATCGTCCGGGATGTTGTATTCGTACGTAAAACTCTCTTCGGGATTAATCGAGACCAAAACGTTATCGCTGTTGCCTGCTGGACTAATCCATAAGCCATGGCCATGCAAATTACTACTGTTGAAGCAATGGAAGGTGTTATTTTCCTCCTCGTTACAATTTGCATCTAGCGGTAGATTATTCTGCAGATTGATGCGAACAGTATCCCCTGGATAGACTTCATCAATTGTAGGAGCTACATAGGGATTCTCCACACTTGTCTCAGTACCAACATAAGCCCGCAAGTATACATTGTCATAATATTCCTCCCCTTTTGCTGGGTTACGGATTTTGCCGTTAACGTATTGGATGTTGAGATCAAACACTTTATCTGCTTGAGCATCTTCTGGCACTACCGTCTCTCCAGAACCTAATTCCGGTGCAGTCTGGTATGTTTTAAGTGGTAAAAGTGGTATAGACCGTTGACGAAATTTTAGTAGTGGTGGATTTTTCAGGATGTGTTTTTCTGGCCTAGCCTGCACAGGAGGCAACTTTTCTTTTAATCCGTCATTAGGCGTTAATACTTGCGTTTCAAGAAATGTTTCACTTGGGGTAGATTCTTGGGGAACTTCTTGCAGTGCTTGGGCAGGTTGAGTCGCAAACATTGCGATCTGTGCCGAGATGAAAATCACCACAGCAATGTATAACCAACTGCCTAAAAAGGTTTTCCAGGCTCCTATAAAACCTGGAAAACGACAGTTGTTCGGATTTATTTTGGGCATAATGATTAACTTCCTAAAATAAAGTTTTTCAAGGGTACTTATGTCAGGCAGCCAGCTATAGTATTTCTAAACTTGAGACATAGCTACAGCAATAAACATACCTACAAAAGACAGAATAAATTCATTACCAAACTTATCCCCAAAAAGATAGTATTACAGCTTGTCAAACTCAAAGGTTATTTTAATAAAACTTTACACTGGCAATAGTTCCAGGTTATAGCTTCCTTACTTACTATTCCCTATTTCCTACTCCCTAATTACTGCTAAAAAATACTACTTAATAATGGGTGTTTAAAATCTTTAGCAGTTTTAAAATAAATTTCTGGTTCATCAATACTTGCTATTTCCTATTCCCTAATTACTACTAAAAAATACTGGTTAATAATGCATGCTTAAAATCTTTAGCAGTTTTAAAATAAATTTCTGGTTCATCAATTAATGCTAAATCAATTACTTCTGCCAATGATTGAGGGATAGCAATATTTCTCTTTCTAATCGGTACAGGTTTAGTTTGCAATACAGTCAAAATTGGGTCTTTACCAACAAAATCACGGGGATATACACCAGTTAACATATTATATAAAGTTGCTGCTATTGCCCAAACATCTACTTCCGGTTTTACATATTTAAAATCAATCATCTGTTGTCTTGGCATAAACGGAAAAGTACCCCCTTTATTTCCCGTAATTGTTTGCCCACTTAAACCAGCTAAATCAAAAGCTTTGGCTAACCCATAATCTGCTATTTTCACCACTGTTGAACTATTTATATTACTCAAAAAAATATTAGCTGGTTTAATATCCCGGTGAACCAAACCTTTCCCTTTACCAAAACTACCATCTGCTTTTTTAACATAAGGAATTTCTGCATTATGAGCATAATCTAAACCATCTAAAGCTTGTAGAATAATTGGCACTGCCATATTAATAGATAATCGATAACCACAACGCTCCAACAAATTCAAAATACTACCACCATTGCAATATTCTAAAGTAAAAAAAAATTGGCGATCGCTATAACTATAATCTTTCAATTGTACAACATTCTTATGATTTAAAGCTTTAGTATTTTCTATTTCTCTTACAAAACGATTTATAGCCTGAGGATGGGTAGCAACTTCTGGCAACATTGTTTTTAAAGCTATTAATTTTTGAGTAGAATTATTTCTAGCTAAATAAACTTCTCCACAACCACCTTTACCTAATAATTTAATTGTTCTATAGCCAGGAATTGTTATGAGATTATTACTTCCTAATCTTGGCGGAGACACAGATAATTCAACAGTTTCTGCCAAGGAAGTTTTGGGCAGAGAAACCATCTCTGGTGGCATCTCTGTTTCAGCTTCAATACTCACCTGAAAAATAGTTTTACCCAATTTAATTTGGTCTCCTGATTTTAAATCATATTCAGGAAACTGAATTTTTGCTGCTGCTTCAGGAGTATGGTGTGGTTGACGTTGCCCAATTTTTTTACCATTAACATAAGTGCCATTTCTACTACCAAAATCACGGACTCGCACATCTGGAGGATTAATATCAAGTATGCAATGATAACGAGAAATAGTACGATGTTTTTGATCACTTGGTAGTCTAGGATTGCAGTCTTTATGACGACCGATAATACAGATAGTTCTTTCTTCAAATATAAATTCTTTCCCGATCAGACTTCCTTGAATAATAGTCAGTTTGACTTGAACAGACATAAGACAATTACAACTTTAATATTTTCTGGATTGTTTATATTGATTATCTTATAAATTATCTGATCTAATATCATGTTCGCTTAATTAGACCTCTCCAGAAAAGAGGGAGTAGGGAGGAAGGTTGCATGCAACCTCCGTAAGTCCTAGGGGTAAATAATTGATGAATAAGACTACGATAATTGGAGATATCTATTAGCGATCGCAAAAAATTCCATCTTCTACGATTTGATTTTCTTTTATTGCTTTCTCCCCTTTCCCCTTATTCCCTATTCCCAGTTAAGTGTTCCCTATTTCTTATTCCCTTTACCAGAGTTAGTCCTCAATATTTAATAACAGTTCTTTTTTAATCATTGTTTTTCTTCCATTCCCAGTGGATAATTACTTCCATAAAATGGTATTATTTCATTTGGTTAAAACCGTGAGGGAATTGAATATAAGGAAATTCAAGAGTCCTTTTTTTTTCCTTAACTGGAGTTGCTTTATACCCTATTCACAAAAAAAAGCTGAATCCTAAATCTTAAACACCTTGCCAAAGTAAACAATTAAAATTATTTTCCCGTTTCTAACAAGATGAATCAGATTAAATCTACTAATTCACTAAAACTTAATGGTTGTCATACTAGAGAAAGCAATAAGAAGGAAGAAAAAAATATGGTAAACATTTCCTGTGGAATGCTGCCCAAATAGGGGTCATGTCTCAGCAATTAGCTTCGTACAAAATGAAGTTATAATCCAATACAGTTCATATCAGACCAAAACTCATATAGAACCATGATTAGTAGCTCTAGAGATTACAGAACAGGAAAAAAAATCCTTAACTGAACTGTATCGATCTATAGACTCATCTACTTTCTTTCTTCCTTATTCTCTCTTCCTTCTTCCTTATTCACAAAAAAAGCTAAATCCTAAATCTTAAACACCTTGTCAAAGTAAACAATTAAAATTATTTTCCCGTTTCTAACCAGATGAACCCCATAAAATCTACGACTCCACCAAAACTTGATAGTTGTCAGACTAACAGTAACCTCCGCCAAGATATCCTTGAATATTTTCAGAATGCTTGGCAACTTGAAGATATTTTGATGAATAGTATAGTCGGAGAAGAAACATTTTATTTGAATCCAGACCCTTTGAGAAATCCACTAATTTTTTATCTCGGACATTCAGCGGTTTTCTACATCAATAAATTAATTCGTGTGGAATTATTAGAAAAACGTATTAACTCTAACTACGAAATATTATTTGAATTGGGAGTAGATCCAGAAAAACCAGAAGAGTTAGATAGGGCGATCGCTCACATCGACTGGCCTAAACTTGAAGATGTTTGGCAGTATCGAGAAAAAGTCTATCAAATAATTTTAGACCTAATTCAGAAAACCCCTCTAAATCTTCCCATCCATCAAAATCATCCTTTTTGGGCATTAATGATGAGTATGGAACATCAACACATTCATATCGAAACTTCTTCAATGTTATTTCGACAACTACCTGTATAAAAACTAAGACGTCTTAGTTATTGGAAATATGCTCATAGTAATAATAAGATCGTTAACAATGAAATGATAGAAGTTTTTGGTGGAGTTGTCAAACTCGGCAAACCAGAAGATGATCCTACTTTTGGTTGGGATATAGAATGTGGCGATCGCCAAGTTGAAGTTGCACCTTTTGTTGCTAGTAAATATTTAATTACTAATGGGGAATTTCTAGAATTTGTCAAAACTGGTGGTTACGAAAATCCAGATTATTGGACTCAAGAAAGTTGGCTTTGGAAAACTGAAAATAATATCAAACATCCTAAATTTTGGATACCTAAAAACAGTACATCTATATATAGATATCGAGCCATGTTTGATGAAATAGATTTACCTTTAGATTGGCCTGTAGAAGTTAATCATTATGAAGCAATGTCTTATTGTAATTGGAGGGGTAAAAATATTCGTTTAATGACTGAAGCTGAATATAATTTAGCAACTGATAAAAATGGTAAAGAAGTAGAGACAGAGAATTATAATCTGAATTTTAAATTTGGTTCTCCTACTCCGGTTGGTTTCTTAGAAACTACAAAAAATGAATCGGGATTATATGATTTGCGGGGTAATGTTTGGGAATGGTTGAGCGATAATTTGAATCCTCTTTCAGGATATAAACCTCACCAACTCTATGAAGATTATTCGGCTCCATTTTTTGATAGTAGACATCATATAATGCTAGGAGGATGTTGGATAACTAGCGGTACAGAAGCTTTAAAATATTATCGTAATTGGTTCCGTCCAAATTGTTATCAATACGCTGGTTTTAGAATAGTTCAGGGGTAGTAATAACAGGTAAATAAGGTCTAAATATTCTTGAATAAAATATTCCTCTGGTATTGGGAAAAATTTGGCATAATTATAGATTCACAGAAGTTATGACTCAAAAAAAGTTTTACCTATTAACTGACCCAAGTATTATTTGTTCTTATCTGGTATCTAAATGGATTGAAGCTTTTGAAAAAATGCCAGAATTTCAAGGAATATTAGTCAAAGAGGAAGTTCAATCAAACAAAGTAATCACAGAAAGAAAAAACTTTCATCAAAAATACTTTGGTCAAAAAAATTTGACTGATGAAATATACGAATTATTAATTGATTTGTATCCTGGTATAGAAAAATTAGAAAATATCACACTATTGTTTTGGAGGTATGACAATGTTTCAGATATGGTGCGTAATCGTAAACTTGCTAAAGCAATTAGTGATTTAGGTTGGCGACAGTTCCGAACTTTAACTGAGGCTAAATGTGAAACTCACATCTTGCACCAAAAAAAGTTGATATGAAGATCGATGGCTGAAATGCTTATCTGATTGTGGGATTGAAGGTTTCTTTAAAACGGCCAAACATCAATTTAGTCTTCATCGTTTTGGGCAAAAAACTTTATTAGGGGTTGATCGTTGGTTAATTCTTTCTTTCGTCTCTTATTTATTAGCTTATTGGATT